>NZ_CP112885.1:2170000-2467256 GCF_047114695.1 Nereida ignava | reverse complement strand
TTGTCTTGGCCCCCTAAAACTGTGCCACTATTTGTTGACTAAGGGAGTGACAGAGAATGGCACGGAAACGGTATTCACATGAGGATGCACTGAAGTTATTGCGCGAGATTGATGTTCATTTGCATGATGGGTTGGATGTTGTGGGCGCGTGTCGCAAGGCGGGTATTTCGGACAAGACCTATTACTATTGGCGCAAGAAGTTCGGTGGTCTAGGGCGACCGCAGCTCTCAGAAATGAAAGCACTGAAGAAGGAAAACGAGCGGCTGAAGAAAATCGTTGCGGACCTCCAACTGGACAAGCTGATCTTGAAAGAGAGCCTCGATTATTTAAAGCCGAAGGCCTGACGGTTGATGTGTTGCGTCAGGCCGTAATCCATACCCGCCAAAGACTTGATACGTCAGAACGGCGCACATGTGCGGTTCTCGGCGTCTCGCGTTCTAGCTTGCATTACAAAACGAAGGTTCAAGGTGATGACGCATTGCGCTTGGCCATGATCCGCCTTGCCAAGCAGTATGGTCGGTACGGATATCGAAAGATCGCTGAGTTGCTGCGGATCGAAGGTTGGCACGTCAATCACAAGAAAGTTGAGCGTTTATGGCGCGAAGAAGGGCTGAAGCTGCCAGAGCGGCATAAGAAACGAAGGCGGCTGTATCACAAAGACAGTTCGGTCATCCGTTTGCGCCCAATGCATCCCAATCATGTTTGGGCAATTGATTTTGTTCACGACAAGCTGAGTAACGGGCGCAGCTACAAGATGCTGACCGTCTTAGATGAGTTTACCCGCCAAGCTCTTTGCGTTGAGGTGCAAGACAAGATGAACTCAGATGATGTTTTGCGTGTCATACATCGTTTGCTGATGAAATACGGAAAGCCTGAATGCATTCGATCTGACAATGGCGGGGAGTTCGTAGCTGAACACCTTCAAAAATGGCTCAGAAAGGTTGGCGTCAAACCAATCCAAATCTACCCAGGCAGTCCTTGGGAAAACGGTTACAATGAACGGTTCAACGGTATTCTTCGCCAAGAAGTCCTAAACGCTGAATGGTTCCACAGCATCAAACAGGCTCAGGTCGCAATCAATATTTGGCTCAAAGAATACAATCACATCAGGCCCCATCATGCACTCGGAATGCGACCTCCCATGCCAGAAACCTTATTAGAGAAATCCAAAATTAGTGGCACTGAAATTGGGGGCTAGACACCCGTGCCTGAGTTGGGATGTTGCTCTCTTAGGTACCTTCTAAAGGCGATAGCCTCCTCCACGGTGATACTAGTGACCTCACGCTGAAAACCTTTAGACGTCCTGCCACCCTCAATAAATGATGCAAACTGTGCCAATACACGTTTGGTGTTTGTTGTATGGGACTGAATAGTACGAGGGTTTCCACCAATCTTATTCTCAGCGTAAGCCTCTAGGTACGAGTTCATTGCATCCATCAAGGTCGGATTAACCGTTGTTGCGACATCCCCCGCAACAATCCCATCCGTAACACCCTCAACTGTCTTCTTGCTTTGAGCTTTATAAGGCGTCTGATAATCGGGCTGACCCCACTTACCGCTTCGGTAATCTTTTTGACGCTGCTCTTCGTCTATCAGTTCATCAGCAGCCAAATCGTAGTAGAGGTCTTTACGTTCAAGATAGACACGTTCCGCTTCCTTAAACTCAGCATACTCTTTCTCCGTATGCCCTGCCTTCAAGACAGGTGCCTGATCGGGATGAATACCCCAAGTGCGAACTCTATGGTCTGCAATATTACGAATGTCTTGTGGAGCTAGATCACTGGCGCCTTCCAGCAGCTTTGTCAGCTTCATCTTTGTGGCATTAAAATCTGCCAGTATTATCGAACATCTCTTGAGGGCAGTCGCCTCATCTTTGGTCTCTAGCGCAACTTTTACCTCACGCTTACCCCAGAGTGTTCGTAGGTTTTCGGGTACCTGTTTGCGAAACGAATAGAAGCCAGTCGAAGACCGCTTCATGCCGTTCTTTTGCTTAATCTGCCGCATCGCTTGTACCAACTTAGTACCATCCGTTAGTATCAAATGCAGGTAAAGAGCCTAATAAGTCAATGTTTTAAAGGTTTCTAGTGATTGAATGGTGCCCCCACACGGGTGTTGGCTCTGCCAGTAGGCACCAAGGCTAAGCATTAACCTCATAAAACAAGGCTACTGTCTCATTCTGGTTCCTGCAACAGGGCCATATTGGTCTACGGTTTGGTCTACGGCTGAGACCTAGGGCGGCTGAACCTGAACGTTGTACATAAGCGTTGCTATAGCCTCCGCCGCCAGAGACTCTCGGTGAGTCATACAGGGCGACACTGGCTTGTATCCTAGTGGGCTGGCAGGTGAAGCTAATGGGCCTGTACGGGCCTCACAGAGTCTCTGAGGGGCATTCAGAGGTAGGGGGCGAGTGCCACCCCACCCCTAGGGGTTATCATATATAGGCCTGACCCAAGATTGGGGTTTGAGTACCGTCAACCGGAAGCATCAGGCTGTTTAGGTCAGACTTGACGGTTTCATCTGTGCGGTAGGGTGCAGACTGTATGTATGCCTTTGCCATTTCGTAGGGTGCTCGTGCATGAAGCCTGCTGTTGTTACCCTGCATCCCCGAATACTGTTGCAGTAGCATCAGAGGGCTATGCATGGGCCACAGGGGGTGTGCGGGGTAAGTATATATGGCCTCTGCCAGTGAGGAACCTGTGATGTTGTAAACCACTATTAGTTCAGTTTCGGGTTAGATGACCGTTATGATGATCCTTAAAGGGACAAAGTGCTATAAGACTATATAGGAACCTGTCCCTTTAACGGTACTGCTACCCCGAAACTTCAGGCTCTGGCCCGTAGAGATATTCCAGCTTTAACTCTGTGATAGCACCTACTCCCCAGCCTGTGGTTAGATGCGCCAGTACTTCTGCTTCAGTCCACGGGGTGTAGAGGCTGGCGGTGGGACTTCCTGAGTAATCCTTCGGGAGGTAGAGGTGACGGTGGGTGGTCTTGCGTTCATTACCAGCTTTGAAGGTGGCTATCTGGGTGGCTGTTCTGACTAGAGTAGGCAGTTGAGTTAATAGCTGCTTAGGATCAGAGGCTTTGGAACGTTGAAACAATTTCTTAGCTGCCCCCTTGGATAGCCCCAAGTTGTCCCACATCTTCTCCAAACCTAATGGTGTCAGAGGTAGGTCACCTGTTCTGATCAGTTCCATTTCCAGCCTGTCAGGCATCAAGTCGTTAAACTCAATCAGATGATCTACTGGCATCTCGACAGGCAGGTTCGATAGCAAGAATACTCGCTTCTGATAATCTGCCCAGACCAACCTCAATCGGGCTATAGCTTGTACAGTCTCAGCCTCCCTGATTTGCTTTTGAACTGCTTCAATGCGGGGATCACTAAATGATGGAACTGTCATAGCTGCTGGAGCATGAGGGCTACGTGCAGACAACCAATAATCAACCTGATCTAAAGGTAGGTTCTCTTTATCATCATAGCTTGTTGGATTGCCGGACCTACCAAACACGGCCCTCGCTTGTTGTTCTATTTCATCGATTGGTGGCTGGTTGCGGCCCGTAATAAATACAACTGATCTGTCCTCGTAAGCATTAGAACCACGCAGGGACATAAAGTGCGCTACAGCTACACCCGTATCAAGCCTAGGGTGATCTCGCAGGAACTCACATAAATCTTTGTTGCCTACGACTAGAGGGCTTTCGCCTGCCTTCACCCATGCGATTAGGATTGTGATCAAACTGGCTAAGTCATTGTGGCGAGGATCATAGGTTGGTTCTGACAGGTTCTCTTGTTCTGGCCCGATCTTGCTGTTCCAGAAGTTTTTACTACCAGTGCGATCATGTACCTGACTGACCACAGCTAATTGGTGAACATCAATCCGATGATATTGCAGGGCTGGTAGATACGCTTCTGTGATTATGGAGTCAGCCGTAGCATCCAAGTAAAGCACTGGCGCAGACCGTGGCACTCGAATGGGCTTATGCTCACAGATCACAATCTCGTTCTTACGGTTGTTGTAAGCCAGTTGTCCAAATTGATCGTTGCCTTGATCCTGAATCTCCCGTGCTGCGATCTCAAGCAGTTTGGTCAGGGCTTTATACTGTTTAGCTGATCTGACATTGCGGCTTTGCGTAGTCTCAGCACTGAAGGGAGTAGCTGGATTTAGCCCTTCAACCGACACGGCGTTGAACCCGAAGTCTCCAATGTCTTTGTCCCGTAGGTAGGATAGATCACCTTGATGTTTGGTCAGGCACTCCACCAGATCAAAGCCTAGCTGAGCATTTCCATCAAAACGAATATGCTGAGTTATGTCACCCACTGGAATGGACGGCATATTACTGACCGCAGACGACATAAACGCTTCATCTATTATTACCAGATTGGGGTCTATCTGCCTTTCAAACTCATTCCTGCTCAGAAACAAGGACGCATGAGTGTAAATACGGATCGTGTTCTCAGTGCCCAGATCATCACCTGATTGCCTGAACTGATCCAAATAGCTGCAAGTACCAAAAAAACTGCATTGCTCTCCTGAGGTGCGACTAAGACAGGCATTGCTGTAGATGCTGTGGCCCTTTGCCTCTAGATCCCTGACATACTCGGCCCGCTGGCACATGATAGGGTATGGATGTGCTTGTGTATCTTCATCCCATTTACCGCCTGTACGGGGATAAACGTGAATGACCCTGGCATTGATGCCTTCTAAGCTTTCTTCCCATTCGTCAGCTAGATCATGTCGGGGGACGTAGACTTCTACGGACTGTTGGAATTTGTCAGTCAGGTAGTCCTTCAAGTGTGCTATTGTTTGTTTGGTTTTACCTGTTCCCATAGTCAGGCGAACAGCAGCCCTTGGGCAAGCGCCCCCAGCCAAGTCCTCGAAGAAGCCGCTTAGAATGGTGTTAAGTTTAGACTGTGCCTCAATTGCTCCAACAAGCTTTGGGCGTTCCACCTTGCCCGCACCTGCAACAAGTATCGTTCTGTCTGAACGAGATACAAAGTCATAAGTGCCGCTATCAAGTTCCTGCAGTCTTGCTCTGGCCTTTGAGGCAGCATCAGCAATCGTCCAAGGGCCACGGGCAGAAACCACGCTTACATCTGCTTCTTCACAGAAACGGTTCCAGAGGGCAGTGGTCACCTCTTCTTCGCTTGGAGTGTGTTCTGCGGTGACCAACTCCTGCATGACCTGGTTAGATAGCAAGAACATAAGTTGTTCCCTACCATCGATGGCAAGATTAGTAACCGGATCACGTTCTATACCTGCTGGATCAAGCAGTCCTGATTTGCCACTTGCCCTTTGCTTTGAGGACTTTGAAGCTACAGTACTCCTGAAGGCTAAATCAGATGGCACTGTTACGGTTGATACTCCCGTGCCAGCTTTAAACAAGCCAGATCGATTGGGGTATGGGTCAACAGCACCATCACTAAATTGAGGGTTAGCAGTTAGATGGATTTGGATCGGGTTGAACATCCGCATATCCACTGGACAGCCAGACAGCCAAGTCTTCAGCTCATTGTCAGAACACGTGCGTTCCAACCAGAACCACAGATGCACATTAACCCCGTCCTCGATGCCCATGCTGGATGACAAATGATACCAGCAGTCGGCGGATTGGAACTCAGCGGGAAGCTGCTGGATTGCATATGACAGCATTGCCTGTTGGTCAGACAGATCACCATCCCAAGCAAGGCTATCAATGTCGATCATACACCACTGGCGAGGAGTTGCTGTGAAGGCTTCCTTGTTGCGAGGCACTGGGCTGTTTTTACCGTCCACCAGTGAACCTCTGATGACTGTATGCTTGGGATCATTCTCAAGTCTTTGCAATAATGCAGACAGGCTTTGTAGATCTGACACGGGTTCTTCAGCCACGTTAAACAGTTTGCCAGTGGAAAAGGGCTGTTGAATTACATCTGTGCCACTGAAGCTTTTAACCAGGGCATGACCAGAGACAGACGTCAGGAGTGTCATTACTTCGGTCATTTGCATCCCTTTCCAAACTTTGTCAGAGAACCTAAACATGGAAACTGAGAAGTACCAATAAGTGATGATCTCAGATTGAGATTAACAAGAGGCTGGGATACTAGTGGCGGAACTAACAATTGACCAAGCTCTACAGCAGGGTGTCGAGGCTCATAAAGCAGGGCAGGTTCAAGAGGCGGATCGTCTTTATACAGCTATACTCAAAGCTCAGCCCAAACATCCTGATGCTAACCATAACATGGGCGTACTGGCCGTAGGTGTTGGTAAGGTTCAGGAAGCACTTCCGTTCTTCAAGACGGCGCTCGAGGCTAATCCCAGCATTGGCCAGTTTTGGCTCAGCTATATCGATGCTTTGATTAAGCTAGGCAAGTTAGCAGATGCCAAGGCTGTGTTGGATCAAGCCAAGAGTAAGGGCGCTAAAGGTGATGGCTTTGATAAGCTGGAGCAAAGGCTAAAGGAGGCTGAACAAGAACCCCTAGAAGCCAATCAGATAGCTTCTGAACCACAACCTAAGCAGCCGAACATCCTGGACAGCCTAAAACTGGATCAAGCGATCAGTCTTGCAAAGAAGAAAGCAAAAGACGGCTCTCCTGAAGAAGCTAAGCGTATCTATCAGGATATTCTGACTAAGTTCCCTAAAAACAAGAGATCCATTAATGGGCTGAAGGCTCTAGCGGGTAGACCTGTTGGCAAAGCGTCCAAAGCTCAAGATCCGCCACAGGATCAATTGCAATCAGTGATTAACCTCTACAGCCAAGGGCAACTTCAGCAGGCTCTGAAGCAGGCTGAAACCTTGGTGAAGCAATTCCCACAGTCAGCCATCTTGTTCAACATTCAAGGGGCCGCATTCAAAGGCCTGGGACAACTTGGATTATCTGTTGAGGCTTACAGCAAAGCTCTAGCCATTAAGCCTGATATTGCTGAAGCCTACTACAACATGGGCAATGCTCTCAAAGAGCAAGGTAAGCTGGAAGAGGCGATAGAGGCTTACAGCAAAGCTCTAGCCATTAAGCCTGATATTGCTGAAGCCTACTACAACATGGGCAATGCTCTCCGAGAGCAAGGTAAGCTGGAAGAGGCCATAGAGGCTTACAACAAGTCCCTAGCCATCAAGCCTGATTACGTCGAAGCTCACATAAACTTAGGATCAGCATTCAAAGAGCAAGGTAAGCTGGAAGAGGCCATAGAGGCTTACAACAAGTCCCTAGCCATCAAGCCTGATTATGCTGAAGCCTACAACAACATGGGCAATGCTCTCAAAGAGCAAGGTAAGCTGGAAGAGGCCATAGAGGCTTACAACAAGTCCCTAGCCATCAAGCCTGATATTGCTGAAGCCTACAACAACATGGGCAATGCTCTCAAAGAGCAAGGTAAGCTGGAAGAGGCCATAGAGGCTTACAACAAGTCCCTAGCCATCAAGCCTGATTATGCTGAAGCCTACAACAACATGGGCAATGCTCTCCAAGAGCAAGGTAAGCTGGAAGAGGCCATAGAGGCTTACAACAAAGCTCTAGCCATCAAGCCTGATTATGCTCCTGCTAGAGCGCAATGCCTGCATCAACTTGCTCATATCTGTGATTGGTCTGCGATAGAACCAGATCTGTGCTATCTGCTCGAATTAGGTATTAAAGGTAAAGCTGCAACGCCTTTTTCAATGCTTTCATTGGAAGATGCTCCAGATCGCCACCGATTGCGATCAGAACTCTATGCACGAGAAAAACTCCTGCGAAAGCCGTTGCCAGCACCAGCCAAACCATCTCAGAAACCCGAGCGATTGCGCATCGGATATCTTAGCGCAGATTTCCATAATCATGCAACGATGTATTTGATGGCTCAGGTTTTTGCAGCGCATGATAAATCACATTTTGAAATATTTGCGTACTCTTATGGACCTGACAAGCAAGACGAGATGCGCAAAAAGTTAGTGAGTGCTGTCGATGTGTTTCACGATGTGCGTGGCATGAATGATATACAAATTGTGGAGCTCGCTAGAGCGGACAAGCTAGATATTGCAATCGACTTGAAAGGCTTTACGAAGAACGCAAGATTGGCACCGTTTGCTTACGGTTTGGCACCAGTCCAGATCAGCTATCTTGGTTATCCAGGAACATTAGGCGCTGATTTCATTGACTATATCGTCGCAGATCCCGTTGTCATTCCCGAAGATAAGCGGCACCATTTTTCCGAACAGATTATTTATCTGCCGCATACTTACCAACCAACTGACAATAAAAGGATTATCTCCGATAAATTGATCACTCGAGAAGATGTGGGGCTCCCGACTTATGGATTTGTATTCTGCTGCTTGAATAACAACTACAAGATATCTCCCCGGGAGTTTGATATTTGGATGCGATTGATGCAAAAGGTTGAGGGGAGCGTCTTATGGTTGCTCAAGTCAAATAAATGGGCAGAGCAGAATCTCAAGCGAGAAGCTGAAGATCGAGGCATCAGTGCAGAGCGGTTAATATTTGCTGAGAAAGTGCCGCAGGCTGAGCATCTTGCGAGACAGAAACTTGCAGATTTGTTTTTGGATACGTTTAACTACAACGCTCATACGACTGCGAGTGATGCACTTTGGGCAGGGCTGCCAGTTGTCACAAAACTGGGTGAGGGGTTTGCGGCACGTGTGGCTGGCAGCCTACTGGCAGCGATTGGGCTAACAGAACTCATCACTGAGAACGAAGAGGAATATGAGGCACTAGCATTGACGCTAGCGACGTATCCGAAGCGGCTTGGTCAGGTCAAATCAAAGCTTGACGGGAATCGTTTGACGCACCCACTTTTTGACAGCGAGATGTATACCAGACATCTCGAGGCGGGATATCAAATGGCGTATGATCGGTATTTTAACGAGCAGGAACAAAGCGATATTGTTGTGCCAAAGTAGGCATGCTGTGTTTTGAGTGAACTCTTCACAACACCTGTCGAGACTTAATTATTCTCACTGGTGCAGGTGAACTGTAATACATATCACAATATGGAGGCCAACTCGCTGCCGGCCTAACTGCTTCCACTTTAGAGGCAGTGTCAGTATTCCGAGGTCGTTATTTAGCAGAGCTTGCCAAAAGGGCTGAAGGCCAAGCGTTCGTAACCGATAAGATGCCACAAAACTTTCAATACATCGCCTTAATTTGTGCTGCATTCCCTGAAGCAAAGATTGTTCATGTGCAAAGAAGCGCAGAAGCTACATGTTGGTCAAACTTCAAGCAGTACTTTGCTTCAAAAGGCCTTGGCTATTCCTATAGCCTTAGAGATACAGTTGCATACTACGGGCGATACAAAGATCTCATGCACTTCTGGTCCCAAAGCTACAGCGAACGCATTTATAACCTCGACTACGATAAGCTGACAGAGGACCAAGAGCCAGAAACAAGGCGTTTGATTGAATATTTGGGACTTAACTGGGAAGAAACATGTCTGGCACCGCAGAATAACAAGAGGTCTGTGAAAACGGCTTCTCAACAGCAAGTTCGGAAGAAAGTTTACAAGGGCAGTTCACAAGCGTGGAGAAAGTATGAGCCGTTCTTAGACGGTGTCTTTGATGAGCTTGAAGCTTAGCTCGAACCACCGTTCAGATAGCCACCTTCAAAGCTGGTAATGAACGCAAGACCACCCACCGTCACCTCTACCTCCCGAAGGATTACTCAGGAAGTCCCACCGCCAGCCTCTACACCCCGTGGACTGAAGCAGAAGTACTGGCGCATCTAACCACAGGCTGGGGAGTAGGTGCTATCACAGAGTTAAAGCTGGAATATCTCTACGGGCCAGAGCCTGAAGTTTCGGGGTAGCAGTACCGTTAAAGGGACAGGTTCCTATATAGTCTTATAGCACTTTGTCCCTTTAAGGATCATCATAACGGTCATCTAACCCGAAACTGAACTAATAGTGGTTTACAACATCACAGGTTCCTCACTGGCAGAGGCCATATATACTTACCCCGCACACCCCCTGTGGCCCATGCATAGCCCTCTGATGCTACTGCAACAGTATTCGGGGATGCAGGGTAACAACAGCAGGCTTCATGCACGAGCACCCTACGAAATGGCAAAGGCATACATACAGTCTGCACCCTACCGCACAGATGAAACCGTCAAGTCTGACCTAAACAGCCTGATGCTTCCGGTTGACGGTACTCAAACCCCAATCTTGGGTCAGGCCTATATATGATAACCCCTAGGGGTGGGGTGGCACTCGCCCCCTACCTCTGAATGCCCCTCAGAGACTCTGTGAGGCCCGTACAGGCCCATTAGCTTCACCTGCCAGCCCACTAGGATACAAGCCAGTGTCGCCCTGTATGACTCACCGAGAGTCTCTGGCGGCGGAGGCTATAGCAACGCTTATGTACAACGTTCAGGTTCAGCCGCCCTAGGTCTCAGCCGTAGACCAAACCGTAGACCAATATGGCCCTGTTGCAGGAACCAGAATGAGACAGTAGCCTTGTTTTATGAGGTTAATGCTTAGCCTTGGTGCCTACTGGCGGAGCCAACAACCGTGTGGGGGCACCACTACCAACCATAAAGCATTGTAATACCTCACTAATTCGACTGATCGAGTGAGCCGTAGACCATGCTGGCAACCAAATCTAATAGCTATACGTTCCAAAAAAATGGAATCTGGTATTTCTCCCGTAGAGTTCCCGCTGATTTGCGGCGGCATTATCGTACAGGCAGGATTGCTTACTCTCTGAGGACTAAATCAGTCAGGGATGCTCGTATTAGGGCGATGAGTACAGTATGATGATTTAAATCGTGTAAAAGCGTCAGCCTTCGCCGTTAAATGCCCCCGAGGTAATACCCGATCGCTTCCTCTAGTTCCGCTTCTTCGTAGCCAAAATGAGAACGCACAACCTCTTCTAGCTTTCGATATACCTGCGAGGCACCAATGAAGTTAGCTTCGTTGGGATCTGTGGCCAACTCCTCTGCCGCTCGGCCGAGGCGAATGATCAATTCGTGCACTACCTCGTGTTCGGACAGCAGCTTGGCTACAATCTGCTGGAACATGCCTCCCCCTGCCGCTTCAAGTCGAGGAAACATGTCCGAACTTTCGATGTCGTGATGAAACTTCAGGACTTGGCATTCACGCCCACAAAGTGATCCAAACACTCGGAAGTTTTCCGCCATATCAAGTGAGAGCACAATCTTCTTCAGGTGCTCAGGTGGCGTATCTTTAGCTTCGATCCTTTCCAGTACCGCACCAATCTGAGCCATTTCCATCAGATAATGACGATGGATTGCCGCAAGCTGTCGACCTTTTCGGCGGTGCATATCTGTGGCAGCTGCAACCTTAGGTGCTGTCGGCCGTGAGGCCTCATCGATTGTCAGGTCATGTAGCGGCAGGATTGAAAGATCAGTCATACTGACTAAAAAAGCCCTTACTGCTTCTGAGTCAAGAATATCGACACAACACAATAGCCGCCTACGGAGCACTCAACTAAGCAGCAGCCACTTCTGCATAACTTCCGGACTGTAGCCTTCCCCATATGAAGCACCCACTCCTTGCGTTAGCCATCCACCAATCTGATCTATAATGTCGCTAGGGCACTCTACCGCTCGTAGCCTGTCTCGCATGGAGTGACGGAAGCTGTGCATCGTGTACCCTTCGCCAATCTTTCCTTTCAGCCACTTGTTAAGGGCCGCACTGGCTGAGTTCGCACTCGTTCGTTCACCATTGTTGTACTTAGGGAATGCAAACTGACTGCTGTTGGGGTGTTCAAGTATTCGTTCTGCGGCCCACTTAGCTGAGCCAACCAACGGGACTACCCGTTCACTGCTGGCTGTCTTCAAGGAACGCCAAGGATGAGGTTTGATACTCACGCAGAGGATACCATCCTTGTTTATGAAGTCTGACCTCAGCAGCCCAGCGCCCTCAGCAAGTCTGATGCCCGTGTCAGCTACTAGGGCTACTAGCCAGCGCATTTCATCGTCAGCCTTATAACACTCAGCCTGTACCTTCTTGATGTCCTCAGTCTTAACAGGCAGCCGCTTCTTTACCCCTTCTTTTTGGTTGAAGTAGACGTTTGAGAAAGGGTTGACGATGGCGAGCCCAAACTCACTCAGAGCCAAGTTTATAACGGCCCTGACTGTACCAAAGATCCTTGCCACAGAAGCCCCATTAAGCCCCTTAGCGAATAGATAATCTCGAAACTTGGTAGCATCGGATCGAAGGTAATCTTTCAGGGCCTTCATGCCGCAGCAGTCAATCAGGTAGCCGCAGGAACGCCTTACGGCAGCTTCAAAGGTCGGCGGGCGATCATGCCCCTTTAAGCGCAGATAAACAGCCACAGCGTCTTTGAGGGAATGCTCATCGGCAGCGGGCTCAGCGACGGGCTCCTCCACAGCATCAGTGAGCAAATGTTTACCAGGCAAATCATCTGAAGAGATACGTAGAATATGCCAATGTCTGTCTAACTTAGCCGCATCACTCATCGCCCTAATACGAGCATCCCTGACTGATTTAGTCCTCAGAGAGTAAGCAATCCTGCCTGTACGATAATGCCGCCGCAAATCAGCGGGAACTCTACGGGAGAAATACCAGATTCCATTTTTTTGGAACGTATAGCTATTAGATTTGGTTGCCAGCATGGTCTACGGCTCACTCGATCAGTCGAATTAGTGAGGTATTACAATGCTTTATGGTTGGTAGTGGTGCCCCCACACGGACTCGAACCGCGGACCTACTGATTACAAATCAGTTGCTCTACCAGCTGAGCTATAGGGGCACTGCGGAAGCGTTTAGCCAAAAGATTCTGCCATGACAAGGGGCCAATCGTGCCATTTTTACGTCCCAATCAAACTTTATTCATTTTCATTGAAAAACTGCCCGAAAACCAAGGGGCAAAAGCACCTAAGCGCCAGAAGATAAGGAATAAATCATGCAAATCGCACTACACATAGGGGCGCACTGCACCGATGAGGATAGGTTGCTGAAATGCTTGTTGATGAACAAAGAGATTCTGTCCGATGTGGGAACCGCTGTTCCGGGGCCCGGGCGCTATCGACGGCTTCTTCGGGAAACGATTCAGACTCTAAACGGCGCGGCCCCTGCACCTGATGCGCGCGAAGTGCTGCTCGATGCGATTGTCGAGGAAGATGACGTTGACCGGACCATTCTCAGCCATGAAAGTTTTATCTGTGTTCCCGCACGTATTTTCGATGGCGGTCAGCTGTACTCACAGCTCGAATTCAAACTCTCCGGTCTGCGCAGCCTATTTCCCCAAGATCAGATCGAAATATTCTTGGGCATTCGCAACCCCGCTACTTTGATCGCGGATATGTTGGGCAAGCTAGAGCCCGAACAGCGCGGCAGCCTTTTGGGCGGAATTGATCCCGGGTCCATTCGCTGGTCTGACATGATTGCACGTGTCCAAGCGGTACTACCCAATGCAAAAATAACCGTTTGGAGCAATGAGGAAAGCCCGCTTCTTTGGGGTGAAATCATGCGCAAAATGGGGGGGCTTGAACCCCACGACCCGCTGGTCGAGACGGATTATATGCTGTCCAAAATTATGCTACGCGAAGGCACGCGGCGTTTCCGCGCATTTATTGCCGACAACCCAGCCAAAAGCGAAGCCCACCTACGCCGTAATATGGTCGCATTTTTAGACAAATACGCCCGTGCCGACCTGATAGATATTGAGCAACCCATCGAGCTTGCCCATTGGAACGAAGCTTACGTCCAGCACCTGACGGATGCATATGAGGCCGATATCACCGTGATTGAGCAGATGCAGGGTATTGATTTCATTGCGCCTTAGCCATCAGACGCTAAGCAGATACAAAAAAGCCCCGCGTTGGACCTGCGGGGCTTTTTCGTACTTCACGTAAAGACAGCGCTTACATACCCAGCGCTTCTTTATACATTTCAAGCACTGCTTCTTCCTCGGCAACATCATCGGCCTCACGCTTGCGCAGCGCGATGATCTTGCGGAGCACTTTGGTGTCATAGCCACGGCCTTTTGCCTCGGCCATCACTTCTTTTTGTTGCTCTGCGATGTCTTTTTTCTCTGCATCCAAACGCTCGATCCGCTCCACAAAAGCGCGCAATTCGTCAGCCGTGACGCGGTAGCTATCGGGTTTGGTATCCATTTCCACAACATTTGAGTTAAAGTCACTCATCGCGCGTCTCCTGATTTTTACTTCCTGAATTATCCCGCCCACACCTAGCCGCGCTTGCGTGGGCGCGCAATCTGCTTTAGCGCATCTGCCATGGAACAAAGCTCTACAGTTTTCGAAATGGTGATCTTTGCTGGCGCAGTATTAACTGCGTTGGGGATCATTGGCATTGTCATGTTTATCGTCAAAGTTCGCGCAGCTCAAAAAGAGCAACTGGAAGACGAGGCTTTGAAAGCTAGGCTCGGCGCGCTTATGCCGCTGAACTTGGGGTCTTTTCTGGTCTCTGCAATTGGCCTCATGATGGTTGTGATGGGCGTCATCCTCGGCTGAGCACCCACCACTTCGCATCACTCAGGCAGGTGATGGAGGAGTTTTTTCGCCGCGATCAAAAGCCTCCCAGCCTTCACCACCGAATACATCAACACCAAGCTGGCTCAGCACGTGTGGAAAATCGACCATCACGTAGTTGTCGACGATCTTACCATCGACCACTTTCCAGAAATCCATATAACGGATCTCGATACGTTTGCCTGTAGGCTCAACACCCATAAATTTGCCAGAATGCGTGGCCTCCTGACGACCAAAGGCCGATGCCCATTCCCCCATGTAAAGCCGCGCTTCATCAATGCAGACCTTATCCGAGAACGCCGCTTGAAAAGGCTTTTGCCAGTTGTCCTGAAACGCGCGCAGGCCTTCTTTGGTGCCACAGCCGGTATTGCCCATCCAACGGAAACCTTCGGAGAAAAACTCACCGATATCCACGATGCGGTGATCGTTTAATCCATCGACCATGCCTTCGATTACCGCGCGGGTACTTTCGGTTTTGGACATATCTGTATCTTTGGTGAGCACAGCTTGCTCGGGACGGCTGCCTTTCATGTCAGGCTCCTTTTGGTTGGGTATGGACATGGCGCAAAATGTAACGCAATGCTTCCCAGATAGCTGATTTTACACATAAAACAACCGGAGACCGTAGATGACTTATGCCACCATGAAAGCTCGCACAACCGCGCTTTTGAATGCGTTAGTCGCAGGTGCGCCGGTTGAAAGTGCCTATCACGACAACGCCGTATGGCGCGGCGTTCACCCGTTTAACGAACGCAAGGGTCACGCACAGATCGCGGATGTGTGGAACACTTTGCGCACCGCCATACCGGACATGGAGCGCCGCACCCAAATGGTGCTTGGCGGGCCTAACCTGCCAGATACGCGGGTCACAACTAACCGGGCCGCCGATTTGGTTGCCTGCAGTGGTGTTCTGCAGGGCACCATGCGCGGCGATCTGTTGGGCATTCCCGCTACCCATGGAACAGTCAACATCAGGTTTTGCGAAGCCCATGAGCTACGTGATGATAAGATCGTTCAATCATGGGTGATGTTCGATCTGCTGGATCTGATGCGCCAAGCTCAATGCTGGCCGCTTCCACAATCACTCGGCGCTGAGGCGCAATGGCAGCCGCCTGCAACTGGGGATGGCGTGCGTTTGACCACCTCAACAACCGACAGTAGCGCCATGGATACAGTTCTCAAAATGCACGGCGCTCTGGGAAATTTTGACGGCAAATCACTCGATAGCATGAACCACGGCCACTACTGGACCGATACGTTTATGTGGTACGGACCTGCTGGTATTGGCAGCACCCGCGGGCTTGAAGGCTTTCGCGCCCACCACCAAATTCCGTTCCTGCGTGCCTACAATGACCGTCAAGGTGCCGGACACTACATTCGGATCAGTGACGGCCCTTACGCCGTGACCGGAGGATGGCCATCGGTACGCGGCACGCATACCGGCGAATGGCTTGGCATGGCCCCAACGGGCCGCATGATTGAAATGCGTGTGATGGATTTCTACCGCCTTGAAGGCAACAAGATTGCCGAAAACTGGGTCCCGATGGATGTCATTCACATCGCGCTTCAGATGGGCGTAGATCTGTTTGCGCGGGTCCGTCACATGACAGGGCAACCTGATTTAACGCTATAACCGCCCCCAATCACAGCCTCACTCACCCCTCCCTTCATTTCGCGTAGACCTCTGCGCGTTTCCAACTTAAGAATTACTCATGGATTTACGCGTTCTCACCCCCGACTTTGCCGTGGCACCCCAGATTGAGCCACAGGACTTTTATGCAGTTGCCGAGGCAGGCTACAAAACAGTTATCTGTAACCGGCCAGACGCAGAAAACCCCGCCTCCCTACATGTTGATGAAATGCAAAAAGCGGCAGACGCAGCAGGACTGACGCTACTGTTGAACCAATTTGCAAGCCCGATGCTTTCTATGGACCACGTGACCAAACAAGCTGAACTGCTGCAATCGGCTGAAGGCCCTGTCTTTGCCTATTGCGCAAGTGGGACGCGCTCAACCATGGTTTGGTGCCTCGCCATGGCAGGTCAGCTGCCGACGGATGACATTATCGAGGCTGCCGCGCGCGGTGGCTATCAAATGGAAGGCCTGCGCCCGCAAATTGAAGCGCTCGCCAAGGCTTGATAACTGCTTTGGCAAACGGCTAATCCTGATCTGGTTGGCCCCGCAAGTAACACAAATACCCATAGCAAATCTGCCATTGCGTTCATTCTGGTAGCGGTGGGAAATCGGGGATGGGCGGGAAGTCTGGCATCTCGCCATCACCAAGCGGCGACAGGTCTGTCATGTCCAGCGGCGGCAAGCTTTCTGCATCAAAAGCATCTGGTGATCCTGCCATCTCAGCAGTTGGCATAGGTGCGGCGTCATCTGTTGGCTCAAGAAGATCATCAGACAGAGGTGCGCCATTCTCGGGTAAAGACAGCCCAACATCAGGCAAATCTTCAACAGTAGTGAACCCTTCAAGTGCACCCGGAAAGCCGGGGCCTGGTGTCTCTGCAGGTGTATCATAACTGCTCGGTAGCTCAGGCATTCCGCTGATCGCCGTTTGCTCGGACGACAAGCCAGCAAGCCCCGCCGCACCGTTCCCCAAACCGCCATGTAGTGGCTCCATCTGCTCGGTCGTGGTGTCATGGCCAAGACGCACAGCCTTTGACCCATTAATCATGCCCAACATCCCGAGTGCAACAACGCGGCCCTCTGCCTCAAGGCGCATCTGTCTTGGTGCGTTGCGCGGAATGTTAACACAATCACCAACCTTTAAATCCCGCAACGCGCTGTAAGGCATGGTGACACGGTGCAAAACGGCCCTAAGCGAAACCCGCCCATCGCCCAAAATATCACGCGGGCTGCGCGCATCATCCAGCGCGATGATCGGCGCCTCAACAGGCGGCTCGACCACCACCGGAAATGCAAAAATGATATCACCAGATTTCGCGCCCAGGTTAAAATCGACCGTCATGCGGATGACATGGAAATCACCACTTTCAAGTGCCAACGGAACAAGCCGTTTTTCAGCAAAGACTGCACCAATATCAAAAGACGATGCGCCGCCGAATACCTTAGGTTGCTCGGCAAGAGCGTTCAGAATTTCTTGGGTAAACGGTTGCGCCAATCGCGCATCCGTACGTGTAGCTGCCCGCTCAGGCGCTGCGGTCGGCGACACTTTCCCCGTAAGTTGCACTTCAACAAGTGCAGCGATTGCGCCCACGGAAATGCACATCAACCCGCGCTGCCCACCAGCCCCCTCAAGAAGGCGCATCATCAAGCCGTCTTCAAGCGTCTCCAACAAGCTTTCAAGGGAAACCACATCAAAATGCATGTTCGATGTAGCCACATCAACATCATGACAGCCCTGCCCCGCGCGAGACACCAAAAGGCGCAGGGCGCGTTCTTGCAGCCCTGTGGTATCGACCTTGTTCAGGTTCGGTTTAATTTTGCGCCGCAATGCAGGCTGCGGTGACGGCGTGCTCATGCCATTTAGTCCTCACTGCGACCGTTTCAGCAGCTTAGACCACAGGGCAGTTACCAAATCGTTGACACGGCTGTTTGATTGTGAAGTATGACGCCTTACTGCCCCTAAGGCAGCGATTTTGCTAAAGTGACCCGAAACGCGGCCCCGTCTTGGCCTGGAAGATACTCAATTGTCCCGCCAAGTTTGCCGACGATTTCGCGACAAATCGCAAGCCCGAGCCCTGCACCACCTGCACGTGCATGATCTGTCAATCGTGAGAATTTTTCAAAGATAACAGCTTGTTGCGCAACACCGATCCCGCTTCCGTTGTCGATGAAATCAACTTGAACAGACGACCCCAAATCTGCGATCTTGATGCGTAATTCCGGCTTGGGTGCATCGCAGTATTTTTGCGCGTTCGTGATAAGGTTGATGAAAACCTGCGCCAGACGATCAGGGTCAGTGGCCAGCATGATCGCCTCATTCGTGCGGTTGCGTTTGATGTGCATCTGAGAGCCAGAATTCACACAAGCGTCGATGGCGCGGTTGATCAGCTGTTCAAGGCGCGCGTTCTCGATATTAAGGCTAACCTGACCATTTTCCAACACGGCCAAATCCAGCAAATCATCCAAAAGCCGCGTCAGGCGGCGCGCCTCATCGTGGATAATGTCTGCGTAACGGGTCCGTTCTGCGCCGTTCACATCCCCCTCGCGCAAGATCTCAGAAAACGCGCGAATGGAGGTCATGGGCGTACGTAATTCATGGCTGATCTGGCTCAAAAACGCGTCTTTTTGCACAGACAACGCAGTCAGCTTTTCGTTCGCATTGCGCAATTGACGGGCGGTGCGTTCCAACTCGGCCGATTTTACCTCAAGCTGGTTGGAGTACTCCAACATTTGAGCCGTCTCATCGGCCACGGCCATGAGCTCTTCGACAGAAACTGAGGAGCCGCCCGTAATCTGCCCCATCATCGCGTGAGCAGTTGCCGCACCGACCGAGCCTGCCAAACGGCGCTCAAGCACAGTGATGAAGTCTGGCGTGATATCGGGCAAATATCCTTCTTTACCCTGCTTTCGCGCCACTTGCGTAAAGAGCCGTTGCGCATCACGCCCCCCAATGATGCGCTGCGCCATCACAAGCAGATCTTCCGCCTCAATCGCGGCACCACGCCAACCACCGGTTTCTTCCGCAAGGTCAAACACATTCACAAAAGTCGTGGCCTGCAAGCGCTCAACAGGATTGGGAAAACTACAGATCGAGGCGATAATGAAAGCGGACGCGTTCAACAACATTGTCCAGAAAACGGAATGCACAATCGGATCAAGGCGCGTCACCCCAAAGAGCGAATATGGGCGCAGCCACTCAATTCCGAAAAGCCCATCACGCACGATGCTAGAATACACGTTCGTATCCGCAAACAATGTAGGCAGCAGCAGCGTATACATCCAAATGCTGAACCCCACGATCAAGCCAAGGGCCGCGCCGGTGCGCGTGCCGCCGCGCCAAAACAGCCCACCGATCAACGCAGGCAGCACCTGTGCAACCCCTACGAACGAGATGAGGCCAATGGACGACAGCGCCACAGTGCCGCCAGAAACTGCGTAGTAGATGTAGCCCAGCAAAAGCACCGCCACGATCGACAGCCTGCGCGACACCAAAACCACCGCCCGCACATCGCCCGATACCGTGGCCCCAATGTTTTGCGCACGCAGATATAGCGGCATGACCATGTTGTTCGACACCATCGTGGCAAGCGCCAGAGCGGCCACAATCACCATAGACGTAGCCGATGAGAACCCACCCAAGAAAGCCAAAAGCGCCAGCCCATCTGCCCCTTGGGTCAGCGGAATGGTCAACACAAATAAGTCAGGATTGGACCCTTCGGGCAGCAACTCCAACCCGACAACTGCGATAGGCACCACGAAAAGGCTCATCGCTGCGAGGTAGAGAGGGAAAGCCCAACTTGCGATGCTCAGATTATTCTCATCTTCGTTCTCAACCACAAGCACCTGAAACATACGCGGCAAACAAATGAACGCTGCCGCTGACAAAAACGTCAGGCCAATCCATCGGGGGTTATCCACATTAAATTGAGCAATTTCAGATGCATCGATCCGGTTCTTAATGTCAGCAGCCCCGTCTGCCACGCCCCAGACAACGAATATTCCCACAGCGATCAGCGCAAACAGCTTTACAACCGCCTCTACAGCAATGGCCGTGACCACCCCGTGATGGCGCTCGTTTACGTCCAAGTTGCGCGTTCCGAATAAAATCGCAAAAAGCGCAAGCCCAATAGCCACCCAAATCCCTGTTGTTTTGGCCACATCAAGCGGGCCAAGGGGCGCGTTGCTGGCGAATGCAGCAAACGAAAGGGACACGGATTGAAGTTGCAGCGCGATGTAGGGCGTGGTTCCAATCACCGCGAGCACGGTCACAATTGCACCCACCAAGTTGGACTTCCCGTAACGCGATGACAGCAAGTCAGCGATGGACGTGATCCGTTGGGCCTTGCCTATCTGGACCAGCTTGCGCAACAGCCACCACCAGCCAACCAACACTAGGGTCGGCCCAAGGTAGATGGTCAAGAACTCAAGACCTGAGCGCGCCGCAAATCCGACAGCGCCGTAGAATGTCCAAGCGGTACAATAGACAGAGAGCGACAGCGTATAAACCCAAGGGGACCGTGCCCAACCGCTGTGCCCGCGTGCGGCCCGATCTTCAGCGACGAAAGCCACAATGAACAAAAGGACCACATAGCCGAGCGATGCAAGGATCAGCAGGTTAAAGCTCATCCCAAAGGGTCCTCGGCGCTTGGTTTTTCGGCCTCGCGGGGCGTATTTGGCGTTCTGTTGAATAGCGCCACAAGAAGGACCGACATCCCAATTAGGGCAAACCAGCTAAAGAAAATGAAAAGCCCCAAGCTTGAGGTTTGCGCAGGTTGCTCGGGCGTGCCCAACAGCAACGGCATGAAAAACAGAACAACACCCGCTATTGGCAGCAACTTAATGGCATCCCCGATACGTCGGCGACGATAGGTGTCGCGCTGCAAAAAGACCGTTTTGGGCAAGCCAGCCATGGGTTACTGCGCAATCAACGTGTTAAGTGCGTCACGAACATCGCGGTTTGCAAAGGGCTTTGTCATAAACCGGTTCGCCCCTGCCTCAATCGCCATATCGCGGTCTTTTTGTTGTCCGCGCGCGGTCAACATCAAAACAGGCACTGTGTTTTGACCCGCGCGCAATTCTCGCAGAATATCAAAACCCGATTTGTTAGGAAGCATGACATCAAGCACTACCACATGGGGCGCGATATCCGTAATTGCACCAAGCGCTGTCGCACCGTCCGAGTGAGTTAAAACGCGCCAATCATCGCGCTCCAGCACAAACCGCAACGCCTCCATAATATTTGGCTCGTCCTCCACCAACAGGACGGTCTTCGTCTCACTCATTCATGTTTCCTCCCCGGAACCGCTGCCAACGCATCTTGATTTGTGCATTTGTCCAGCTTGATCAGTTGTACCTATCCACGCGCTGTTGTCAAAAGGCACTTATGGTATCGGCCAATACAGACGGCTCGCGGCGGACTGCGCATTCCGAGACCGAACAAATACGACAACTGGGACCAACTTTTTCCGCCTCCGAGGGCGGCGCAGTCGTGTCTGCGGCAATCAACATGGTCGCTTCATAGATGGCAGGTCGGTCAAAATCACCCATAACAACGGGCGTGGAAACCGCAAAAGCGCGCATCGCAGGCCGCGATGCCCCTACCTGCTGAACCACTGCGCGCAGGGGCTGCATTGGCAGGTTCAACGCACGAAACATGGGCCAAAGCGCACAAGGCGCCCCGACACGCGGCACGTCAAAGCCTGCCACAGGCTTGCGGTAAATCAATGTGCCAGATGCATCACAAATCACCAACCCCATCGGAAAAGGCGCTTTGTCTTCAGGGATATGGGCCAAACGACGCAACACGACCTCAAGAGGCATTTGCAACCGCGCCGCCAAGCGCACAGGGTTCAGCTGCCTCTGCCCTGAGTCACCGCCAAGGTCAGCATCAAGCGCCTTGAGCAAAGTAGACATAGGCAGAAGGCCCGCGTCTTGCTGATAGCGTTGCAACACCACGCGCAAAAGGCCAGCCGCTTGTGGGCTGCGCAAGTTTGCTTCATCAATCAGGGACGTCACAACACCTTGCGGAGCGGCACCGCCCTCAAGCGCCTCAAAGCTAAAGCCACGATTTTCAAGAACGCGGTCAACTTCCTCCTGAGGCGAGCCAAGAGTTGCAGAAGCATCCGCCGCCCCATCAAGATAGTTGGCCAAAGACTGCGCGCTTTCCGCAAGGCGGCGGCTGTCGTTGAAAATGTTGCGTTCAAATCTTTTACGCCACTCGGGGTCAAGCTCATCTTCTTTTGCCAAGATCGAGCTGGACGAACGGATCGACGTCACGGTGGTGATCACGTCATGCAGCGAAGTCGACAAAAACGGATCATGGGCCAACCGGTCCGAAAGCGTATCAACGATGTGATTAAGCGCGCGGATTTTCTGGTGCTGCTGTGCAATCAGGTCCGCCCATGTAGGAAACCGGCCCGCAATTTCTTCAAGCTGTTCAGTATCAAGAGACACGCCCAACTGCGCCGCCTCTGCCGACGCCGCAGCACCTTGAAGCGCGGCCACTTTACTGGCCTCCGCCCCGTCGGTCAGGGCCGTAACCTCAACAGACAAGGCACGCGCAAGTTCCGTCAGCAATTTACCCGCGATTCTGCGCCTGTTGTGCTCGATCAAGTTAAGGTACGAGGCGCTGATCCCGATAGACTTGGCCAAATCACCTTGCCTCAGCCCCAAACTCATCCGCCGTTCACGGATGCGGCTCCCTGTCAGCGATCTCATATTCATAATTAATATCCAGACATTCCAACGGCTTTCTGCAGGTGCGAGAAAATCAATTTACAGTATACACAAGCATATTGTGATTTTATTTACAAATAAATCGTTTTGTTACGCACATTTGTTGTATTCTTAACAAAGCCGCCTAAGCTGGCCGCAGCACATAAGTGCATGGTGTTGCCGGTCGGGGAGGAAACGAGCGGCAATTACCAACAAAACTAAGGGAGGACTTAAATGTCTAATTCTAACCTGACACGCCGTGGCGTGATCAAGACCGGCGCAGTTGCCGGCGCAGGTCTGGCTCTGCCAACATACCTGAACGCTGCTGGCCACTCTGGTTTCACTAACGCGCCAACAGGCAGCACAGTGACACTTGGCTTCAACGTACCACAAACCGGCCCATATGCGGACGAAGGTGCTGACGAGCTGCGCGCATTTGAACTTGCTGTTGAACACCTGAACGGTGGCGGCGACGGCGGTTTGCTGAACACATTCAGCTCAAAAGTGCTCGAAGGTAACGGCATTTTGGGCAAAAAAGTCGAATATGTCACAGGTGACACACAGACCAAGCCCGATGCGGCACGTGCGTCTGCACGCTCCATGATCGAAAAAGACGGCGCTGTGATGATTTCCGGCGGCTCTTCTTCAGGTGTTGCGGTTGCTGTTCAAGCGCTTTGCCAAGAAGCTGGTATCGTGTTCATGGCGGGTCTGACCCACTCAAACGACACCACTGGTAAAGACAAGAAAGCCAATGGTTTCCGTCACTTCTTCAACTCATACATGTCCGGTGCGGCGCTTGCGCCAGTGCTTGCCAACAACTACGGCACTGACCGTAAGGCATACCACCTGACTGCGGACTACAACTGGGGTTACACCACAGAAGAAGCTGTCCGCACATCAACCGAAGCGATGGGTTGGGAAACTGTTGCAGCTGTGAAAACACCGCTGGCACAGACTGACTTCTCCTCATACGTTGCTCCGGTTCTTAACTCTGGCGCCGACGTTCTGGTTCTGAACCACTACGGCGGAAACATGGTTAACTCCCTGACATCTGCTGTTCAGTTCGGCCTGCGCGCTGCACAAGCAAACGGTAAGAACTTCGAAATCGTTGTGCCGCTCTACTCACGCCTGATGGCGAAGGGTGCTGGTAAAAACGTTGCCGGCATCTTCGGTTCAACAAACTGGCACTGGTCACTGACCGACGAAGGCTCAAAAGCATTCGTTAAGTCATTCGGCACAAAATACGGCTTCCCACCCAGCCAGGCTGCGCACACATGCTACGTGCAAACCCTGCTGTATGCGGATGCGGTTGCTCGCGCTGGCTCATTCAACCCATGTGCGGTTGACGAAGCACTTGCAGACTTTGAGTTCGACGGCATGGGCAACGGCAAGACGCTGTACCGCGCTGAAGACCACCAGTGCTTCAAAGACGTGCTTGTTGTGAAGGGTAAAGAGAACCCAGAGAACGAGTTCGACTTGCTGGAAATCGTAGAAGTGACACCTGTAGGTCAAGTGACTTACGACGCGTCAATCTTCGGCGGCGAGCTGGGTTCATGTAACCCAGGCGCATAAGCCTTAGACCTTCGTCCTGTCCGCCACGCACATGCACCGGCGGACAGGACACCTAAAACCTAACAATACATGACTAAATCAGGCACGTGTTGCCTGTAATCTGGGAACCTCAAGGGGGGCCAAATGGACCAGTTTATCCTGCAAATCCTGAACGGACTGGACAAGGGCAGCGCATACGCGTTGATTGCTCTTGGCTTGACGCTCATTTTTGGCACCTTGGGTGTCGTGAACTTCGCTCACGGGGCATTGTTCATGATGGGCGCGTTTTGCGCCGTGACCCTGAGCCGCCTGCTCACGCTGAGCCACACAATTGTGGACGAAACACGCACAGACTTCTTGGGCAACCCGCTCAAAGTTGAGGTGCCGTATCTGTACGACATCTTCGGAGAAAGCTTAGGCGCATCAATTATTGACTGGGCCGTTCCGCTCTCGATCCTGTTTGCGATCCCGATCATGATCGGCATTGGTGTGATCATGGAGCGTGGCTTGATTAAGCACTTTTACAACCGCCCCCACGCCGATCAGATCCTTGTGACGTTCGGTTTGGCGATCGTGGTACAAGAGATCATCAAATACTACTTTGGCGCGAACCAAATCCCGACACCCGCTCCCGAGGCGTTTATCGGCTCGTTTGATTTTGGTGCTGTTGTGGGTATCGAAGCCAATAAAATCATCTACCCCTACTGGCGCATTATCTACTTCCTCTTTGCGATGCTTGTGATTGCTGGCGTATTTGCCTTCTTGCAGTTCACAACATTCGGAATGGTCGTACGGGCTGGTATGGCTGACCGCGAGACTGTTGGGCTTTTGGGCATCAACATCGACCGCCGCTTTACCATCATGTTTGGTGTGGCCGCCGCCGTGGCAGGTCTTGCGGGTGTTATGTACACCCCGATCAACCCGCCGAACTACCACATGGGCATGGACTTCCTCGTGATCTCCTTCGTTGTGGTTGTTGTTGGCGGCATGGGCAGCTTGCCTGGCGCAGTCTTGGCTGGCTTCTTGCTCGGCATCCTAGAGAGCTTTGCCTCCCTGCAAGCCGTGATTGAGGCGGTGCCTGGTATCAACCAGATCATCATCTACCTCGTCGCCATTCTAATTCTATTGACACGTCCCCGTGGCCTTATGGGTCGCAAAGGCGTGATGGAGGACTGATCCTATGTTCGGACTAGCCAAAAAAGACGCTAACCTTTTGTTGATCGTTGCAGGCCTCGTTATGTTTGCTCCGTTCATCTTGAACCCCTTCCCCGGTGAAAGCGCGATGGCGCAATTCAACGCAGGCTACCCTGACCTGATGCAGCGCTTTGTGATCTTTGGCATCTTTGCCATTGGCTTCAACCTGCTGTTTGGTCTGACCGGATACCTGTCATTCGGTCACGCCGCCTTCTTGGGTGTGGGCAGCTACGCCGGTGTTTGGATGATGAAACTGCTGACGATCAATGTGATCCCAGCCATTCTGATCTCAACACTTGTTGCCGGTATCTTCTCAATCGCGATTGGCTACATCAGCTTGCGTCGCTCAGGTATCTACTTCTCAATCCTGACACTGGCGTTCGCTCAAATGTCCTTTGCTTTGGCAGCCTCGGTTTTGACCCCTATCACAGGTGGCGAAACGGGCCTTCAAACGGCGCTGAGCGATCCGCGTATCCTTGACGGTGCCTCTTCTGGCGGCAACATCCCCTCCCCTGCGATCTTCGGCATGCAAATGCGCGATAGTGCAGAACTGGTGTTGGGTGGTTGGACTTTCACGTTCAACGTTGGGTACTACTTGTGCGCCGTCGTTATGATCTTGGCGTTCTACACCGCGATCCGTATCTTCCGCTCGCCTTTCGGTCTGATGTTGCGTGCGATTAAATCGAACCAACAGCGCCTGAACTACACAGGCCTCAACACACGCCCTTACATGCTGGCATGCTTTGTCATCTCGGGCATGTATGCAGGTCTTGCTGGCGGTCTGATGGTTTCAATGGACCCCCTTGCAGGCGCAGAGCGTATGCAGTGGACTGCATCTGGTGAGGTTGTCTTGATGACCATCCTTGGCGGCGCAGGTACATTGATCGGCCCCGTTTTGGGCGCAGGTATGATCAAATACTTCGAGAACATCTTCTCCAAGATCAACGAAAGCGTTCTGCACCAGTGGTTTGCCTTCATGCCGGATGGCCTCGAAGATGTGATCGTTGCAATGCTCTACCCGTTCATCGGTAAAGGCTGGCACCTCACACTTGGTATCGTGTTCATGCTTGTCGTTATCTTCCTGCCAGGTGGCTTGGTTGAAGGCGGACAGCGCATCGGTGCAATGTTCAAACGCAAAGCGAAGGCCGATGACAAATCATCCGCCAACGTCGAACCCGCAGAATAAGGAGCCTGAATTATGGGTATTCTAGAAGTCAAAGGGGTCGGCAAACGTTTCGGCGGTCTGCAAGCCCTTGGTGATGTTAACCTCAGCGTTGCTGAGAACAGCGTCCACGCAATCATCGGACCAAACGGTGCGGGTAAATCCACCCTCCTGAACTGTCTGATTGGTAAACTGATCCCCGACACGGGCTCGGTTACTTTCGAAGGGCAATCGGTCTTGGGCCGCACGCCTTACGAAATCTGCCAGATGGGCATTAGCCGTGTGTTCCAAACACCTGAAATCTTTACAGATTTGAGCGTTATGGAAAACATGTTGATCCCCTGCTTTGCAAAGCGTGACGGTGCATTTGCGATGAACGCCATCGGTTCTGTGACATCACAGGCCGAAGTGCAGGACAAAGCGATGCAAATGCTTGAGGACATGAACCTGGCCGATAAACGTCACATGCTGACGGGCTCCATGTCGCGCGGTGATAAACGCCGCCTCGAGATTGCGATGTGTTTGTCACAAGATCCACGTCTGCTGCTGCTTGATGAGCCAACAGCCGGCATGGCGCGTGCAGATACAAACAACACAATCGACCTTCTCAAGCAGATCAAAGAAGAGCGCGACATCACAATCGCGATCATCGAACACGATATGCACGTCGTTTTCTCACTGGCAGAGCGGATCACCGTTTTGGCACAAGGCACACCGTTGGTCGAAGACACGCCCGAAAACATTAAGGGCCACCCGAAAGTACGCGAAGCCTACCTCGGCGAGAGCGTGGATTAAGGGAAGGATACAGAACAATGAATGTAAAACCCGACTTCAGCAAAAACGCCAACCAAGCCGCGACTGCACCAGCATTCCTTAGCGTTTGGGACATGCACGCCTACTACGGCGAAAGCTACATCGTGCAAGGCGTCAGCTTTAACGTCCACGAAGGTGAAATCCTCGCACTTTTGGGCCGCAACGGTGCTGGTAAAACATCGACCCTGCGCTCTATCGCGCGCATGGGTGACCCCGAAGTACGCAAGGGCGAGATTTGGCTCGACCACCAGCCGCTTCACCAAATGTCCAGCCACCAAGCTGCCGGTGCGGGTCTGGGCCTTGTGCCAGAAGACCGTCGCATCATCCCCGGCTTGACCGTTGAGGAAAACATCACACTGGCACAGATTGCACCGCCCATCGGTTGGTCGCACGAGCGCCTCTATGAGATGTTCCCGCGCCTTGGCGAGCGTCGTAAGCAAGAAGGCATTACCCTATCAGGTGGTGAGCAACAGATGCTCGCGATTGCTCGCGCACTTGCCCGCGACATCAAAGTGCTGCTGCTCGATGAGCCTTACGAAGGTCTTGCCCCCGTCATCGTCGACGAGATCGAAAAGACGCTGATGACCATCAAAGAGCAAGGCATCACAACTGTCATCGTTGAGCAAAACGCTGTGCGTGCGCTTGAGTTGGCTGACCGTGCGGTGATCCTTGATACTGGTGGCATCGTCTTTGACGGCACCGCTCAAGAGGTTCTGGAGAACGCCGAGCTGCGCTCTGAGTACCTCGCGATTTAAGTACCCCACCTTCATGTGCGCCGCCCTGCCCCATCACAAACTGATGTTTGGCGCGGCGCACATAGCACACTCGTTCTATTTATTCTGCACAGTCCCATATGGCGCTGTCGTAATCGCTCCCTTACCAATTGATTGAAGGAGGCTGACAAAATGTCTGACCTGAGCCCCTCACACGAATTTGCAAAAAACGCCCATATTGATGCGGAAGGCTATGCCAAGACATACGCCGCAAGCATCGCCGACCCCGCTGCGTTCTGGGGCAACGAAGGCAAACGCATCGATTGGATCAAGCCGTTCACCGAGGTCAAAGACGTCGATTACACATTAGGTCAGGTGAAAATTAATTGGTACGCAGATGGCACGCTGAACGTGGCCGCCAACTGCATCGACCGCCATCTTGCGACACGCGCCAATCAAACTGCGATCATCTGGGAGCCTGACAGCCCGACAGACGAAGCAAAGCACATCACCTACCAAGAGTTGCACGACAACACCTGCCGCATGGCGAATGTGCTTGCCGATCTTGGCGTCACCAAGGGTGACCGCGTTGTGCTGTACCTGCCGATGATCCCCGAAGCTGCCTACGCCATGTTGGCTTGTGCGCGGATGGGTGCGATCCACTCAATCGTGTTTGCTGGTTTCTCGCCTGATGCGCTGGCGTCACGGATCAACGGCTGCGAAGCAAAAGTTGTGATTACCGCTGATGAAGCCCCCCGGGGCGGACGCAACACCGCACTGAAATCCAACACCGACAAAGCACTTGAAAGCTGTGACGCAAGCGTGAAAAGCCTTGTGGTAAAGCGCACAGGTGGCGACGTCGCATGGACTGACCGCGACGTAGATTACAACGCCTTGGCCGCAAAAGCAGACACCACATTCGCTCCCGTTGAGATGGGCGCCGAAGATCCGCTGTTCATCCTATATACATCCGGTTCAACCGGTCAGCCGAAGGGCGTTGTGCACACCTCTGGCGGCTATCTTGTCTATGCGGCAATGACCCATCAATACACGTTCGATTACCACGACGGTGACGTCTATTGGTGCACCGCAGACGTGGGTTGGGTCACGGGCCACAGCTATATCGTCTACGGCCCCCTCGCTAATGGTGCGACCACAGTGATGTTTGAAGGTGTCCCAACCTATCCCGATGCCAGCCGTTTTTGGCAGGTTTGCGAAAAGCACAGCGTAAACCAATTCTACACAGCTCCGACCGCCATCCGCGCCTTGATGGGGCAAGGTAACGAGTTTGTGGAAAAATGCGATTTGTCAGCGCTCAAAGTTTTGGGCACGGTTGGTGAGCCGATCAACCCAGAGGCGTGGAATTGGTACAACGACGTTGTCGGCAAAGGTACCTGCCCCATCGTTGACACATGGTGGCAAACAGAAACGGGTGGTCACTTGATGACACCGATGCCTGGTGCAACAACCCTCAAGCCGGGCTCGGCGCAACAACCATTCTTCGGCATTGAGCCTGCAGTTCTGGACGCAACCTCTGGCGAGGAAATCCACGGTAACGACGTTGAAGGCGTTCTTGTCATCAAAGACAGCTGGCCGGGTCAAATGCGCACTGTTTGGGGCGACCATGAGCGTTTTGAGAAAACGTATTTCTCAGACTACAAAGGCTACTATTTCACAGGTGACGGGTGCCGCCGCGACGCAGACGGTGATTACTGGATCACTGGCCGTGTGGACGACGTGATCAACGTATCTGGCCACCGCATGGGGACGGCGGAAGTTGAAAGCGCATTGGTTGCGCATGCCAAAGTCGCCGAAAGCGCTGTTGTGGGCTACCCCCATGACATCAAAGGGCAAGGTATCTACGCCTATGTCACCCTGATGACCGGTGAAGAGCCATCAGACGCGCTGCGCAAAGAGCTTGAAACATGGGTGCGCTCAGAAATCGGGCCAATCGCCAAGCCGGACCTGATCCAATGGGCACCGGGTTTGCCGAAAACACGCTCGGGCAAAATCATGCGCCGTATTTTGCGCAAGATCGCCGAAGATGACTTTGCGACACTGGGCGACACCTCAACACTTGCGGACCCAAGTGTGGTGGACGATCTGATCGAAAATCGGATGAACCGAAAGGGCTAAGCCACTTTCGGCTCCCCTTCCCCGAAAACGTGATCAGCACCTGCATGTGAAAACAACATGCGGGTGCTTTCCCTTGGGAAAACCTTGGCCTATACACGAGCGGAATAAGTGGTAATAGCCCACGGGAAGATCAGAGGGATAATAAGATCATGGCGAAGAAACCCCACGAGACAGATGTTGAGTTTATTCAGGCACTTGCAGCTCTTTTGAATGAAAACGAACTGACTGAATTGCAGGTAAAACGCGACTACGGCGAAAACGACAGCCTAAACGTGCGTGTGAGCAAACAAACAAATGTGGTCCAAGCCGCAGCCCCTGCAGTGGCCGCCGTTGCAGCACCAGTTGCCGCAGCGCCAGCGCCCGCCGCAGCAGCGCCCGCAGCAACTGCTGCCAGTGAGGACCCATCAGATCACCCCGGCGCAGTGGCCTCACCCATGGTCGGCACAGCGTATCTGCAGGCCGAACCCGGTAGCCCCGCGTTTGTAAGCGTTGGCGCACAAGTCAACGAAGGCGACACCGTGTTGATCATCGAAGCAATGAAAACGATGAACCACATCCCCGCCCCGCGCTCAGGCACAGTGAAACGTATCTTGGTTGCTGATGGTGACGCAGTTGAGTTCGGCGCACCTTTGATGATCATCGAATAAGGCAGTCAGCATGTTCGATAAAATCCTCATTGCGAACCGCGGCGAGATTGCCCTTCGCGTCATCCGTGCTTGCCGCGAGATGGGCATCGGCAGCGTTGCAGTCCACTCAACAGCTGACAGTGACGCGATGCACGTACGCATGGCCGACGAAGCCATCTGTATCGGGCCGCCCTCATCTACTGACAGTTACCTGAACGTTGCCGCGATTGTTGCAGCTTGCGAAGTAACCGGCGCCCAAGCGATCCACCCCGGCTATGGCTTTTTGTCTGAGAACGCTAATTTCGTGCAGATTTTGCAGGATCACGGGATCACCTTTATTGGCCCCACAGCCGAGCACATCCGTGTCATGGGTGACAAGATCACAGCCAAAGACACAATGAAACGCCTTGGCGTGCCATGTGTTCCAGGCTCTGACGGTGGCGTGCCTGATCTTGAAACCGCGCTGCAAGTTGGTCGTGACATTGGCTATCCGGTAATCATCAAAGCAACTGCAGGTGGCGGCGGTAAAGGCATGAAAGTGGCCAATTCCGAAGAGGAAATGACTAACGCTTTCCGCACTGCGCGTTCTGAAGGCAAAGCAAACTTCGGCAACGATGAAGTCTATATTGAGAAATACCTCGATACACCGCGCCACATCGAAATTCAGGTGTTTGGCGACGGTAAGGGCAAAGCCGTTCACCTCGGGGAGCGCGACTGCTCACTGCAACGTCGCCACCAAAAGGTCTTTGAAGAGGCTCCCGGGCCCTCAATTGACGCCGAAACGCGCGCTAAGATTGGGGAAATCTGTGCAAATGCTGTGGCCGACATCAACTATATCGGCGCAGGCACAATCGAGTTTCTTTATGAGAATGGCGAATTTTACTTCATCGAGATGAACACCCGCCTTCAAGTGGAACACCCCGTTACTGAGGGCATCTTTGGCGTTGATCTGGTCCGCGAACAAATCCTTGTGGCGGCCGGTGAAGATATGACGTTTGGCCAAGACGATCTTGAGATCAACGGCCACTCCATCGAAGTTCGGATCAATGCAGAGCGCCTGCCAAACTTTGCGCCCTGCCCCGGCAAGATCACCCAGTATCACGCGCCCGGCGGCTTGGGGGTGCGTATGGATTCCGCCCTCTATGATGGCTATTCAATCCCGCCCTACTACGACAGCTTGATCGGCAAATTGATCGTTCATGGACGCGACCGCCCCGAAGCTTTAGCGCGTCTCAACCGTGCCTTGGGAGAGCTGATTGTTGACGGTGTCGATACAACTGTTCCGCTGTTTTACGCACTTCTGGCAGAGCAAGACATTCTGGATGGTAATTATGATATCCATTGGCTTGAACACTGGCTTGAAACAAACTTGCAGGGCTAAGCCCTTGAAAACATAATACATCGGGCCAGTTGAAAGACTGGCCCTTTCTTTTTGGGCCAAGCTGGCGCACGCTACGCAAGAAAGGCTCATGCCACATGCCAATGGAAAAACTCAGCTCCGATCTGGTGCTTCAAGCCTATCGCTCGGGTATTTTCCCGATGTCAGAAGGTCGTGAGGTCAATGAGGTCTTCTGGGTCGACCCACGTCAGCGCGGCATCTTCGAGCTGGACCGTTTTCACATCTCACGGTCACTGGCAAAAGCGATGCGCACCACACCGCACAGCGTCACCCTTAATCAGGCGTTTGAAGAAGTCGTTGATCAATGTGCAGCGCGAACCGAAACCTGGATCAACGCGCAGATCAAAGAGCTGTACCTCGAACTGCATAACCGCGGGGATGCCCACTCAATTGAGGTACGCGGCGAAAACAATAGCCTGATTGGCGGTGTTTACGGGGTGGCCATAGGAACTGCGTTTTTTGGCGAAAGCATGTTTTCGAACGCGACTAATGGATCAAAAATTGCACTCGCCTATTTGATCGATATGCTGCGGACCCAAGGGTTTAGCTTGTTTGATACTCAGTTTCTTACAGATCACCTCGCCAGCCTTGGTGCTGTAGAAATTCCACGGACGGAATATCATCGCCGTCTTGGGATGGCGCTCTCTCAAAGTGCTAATTTTGCGTTCACAGACGGGCGTGCGCCAAGCCCTCAGGATGTTTTACAACGCAATACCCAGACGTCATAGCGCGGGTGTTCTAGCGCATTCAGCGCCGGTGCAGATGCAATCATCCAACCGTCAAAGACGGGATCACTAGCGCCTTGCGCACGCACTGTAATCAGCGCGAAGGCATCGCCTGTCGGGTTTGACGTGGGGTACCGGCATTCGCGCAGCTGTACGCTAATCAAGCCTTTTTGAGCCGACTGACCTGATGCAAGGTCAAAGTCTGAAACAGTGCCGTTGGTTTTGTCGAGGACGCGTAGAGTACCGCCTGTTGCAGTGTCAGCAGATTGCGCGAAACTGGCAGACGCGGATAGAAATAGCGCAACAAAAGAACGCCAAACCACTGTCATTCAGTCGATCCACCGACAAAACGCAGCAGCAGTGTGATCAGGCTAACGGCACTTTGGGTGTCTTCAACCTCATCGCCGCTAGCAAAGTAGAACTCTGACCCACCGGGGGAAATGTTGACGAAGTTACCGCCAAGAAGGCCCTCAGATTCAATTGAGATTGCACTATCATCGGGGATTTCAACGCCATCTGCGATCGCCAGTTTCGTTTCAGCGCGGTAGGTGACAGGGTTCAAATCCATCGCCGTAACAGCGCCAATCTTGACGCCAGCCAACCGAACATCTGTCCCAACTGCGACACCATCGGCACTACGAAAGCTTGCTTGTAGCGTGAATTGGCCACCAGAGCTTGCTCCAAACCCTGTCAGGCCTGCTGCATAGATCAAAAAGGCAGTAGCTGCCGCCAGAACGACGCCACCAAGGGCAATTTCACCGCGGGAATACGTCATGCAAACACCTTTGCCTATTTACAGAAAAATCGGTCAGAACCCCGTGACTTACTCCGGCGTCCACGCCTCATAGTCGCTACGCGGTGCTGGGTCGCCTTTACGGATAGACCCTGCGGGCGCATAGGCAAGGGTTGTACCAGTTAGGTTCGGCAGGTGCTCTTTTTCCCATGGCTTGTGTGCCAGTGGTGCATCTGTGGGCGTTTCGTTCCACGTGTGGTGCAGCCAGCCATGCCAGTCCGGATCAACCCGCGAAGCATCTGCTTCGCCATTGAAAATCACCCAACGGCGCGCGGCGTCTTTGCTTTGATAAAACTGATTTCCTTGGGAATCTTGGCCGACCAAAGTGCCTTTGCGCCACGTCCATAGCTGTGTTCCGAGTGTTTGTCCGTCCCACCAAACGGCGGCCCGTTTCACGAAGTTCAAAATACCCATGGGTGCCCTCTTTGATCTGCTTGCCTTGCTATGCCGCATTTGTGCCCCAACGTCTAGGCAGATTACGTTTTGCATACGATCTGCGCAGTGCGGTTAGGCCAGCGCTGTAACTTCGATCTCAATCCGGAAGCGCGGATGCAAAAGCTTTGCTTCAATCACCGTGGCCGCAGGCGGATTATCACCGAACGCCTCAGAAAGCTGCGGCCAGCAGGCCTCAAACTCAGTGATGTCGGGCAAGTAATACGTAACGCGCACCGCTTTGGAGATGTCGGAGCCCGCCTCGGTCAACGCATTCTTGATGGTCCCAAGCGCTGAACCGCATTGGCTGACAACGTCATCACCTTGACCAACGGTACCGGCGACAAACGCGAATCCACCCGCAACAACCGCGCGGCAATAACCAATCTTGGCTTCAAATTCTCCTCCGGAGTGGATGCGCTTGATCATGCGGTAGCGTCTTCTTTAGCCTTTGTATCACCGTGGATCAGCAAGGGTTCTGCGTCAGAATTAACAGCTTCTTCATTGACCACCACCTCGGTGACGCTTTCCTGACCGGGCATGTCAAACATGGTATCAAGCAAGATGTCTTCGAGGATCGAGCGCAGGCCACGCGCACCAGTTTTACGCTCAATCGCGCGCTTGGAAATCGCGGACAACGCATCATCGGTGAAAGTCAGCTGAACATCTTCAAGCTCAAATAAGCGTTGGTATTGCTTCACCAGCGCGTTCTTAGGCTGGGTCAAGATCGTAACCAGAGCGTCTTCGTCCAAGTCTTCGAGCGTCGCAATAACAGGCAAGCGGCCAACAAACTCCGGGATCAGGCCGAATTTCAGCAGATCCTCAGGTTCGAGGTCTTTGAAGTACTCACCCACAGTCTTTTGGCTTTCGTCTTTGACGTCAGCCCCAAAGCCCATCGCAGATCCCTTGCCGCGCTGCGCAATGATCTTATCGAGGCCTGCAAACGCCCCGCCGCAAATGAACAGAATGTTGGTTGTGTCCACCTGCAAAAACTCTTGCTGTGGATGCTTGCGCCCACCTTGGGGGGGCACAGACGCAACTGTACCTTCCATGATCTTCAGCAGAGCCTGCTGCACGCCCTCGCCCGACACATCGCGGGTAATTGATGGATTGTCAGACTTACGTGTAATTTTATCAACTTCGTCGATGTAGACGATGCCGCGCTGTGCGCGCTCGACGTTATATTCAGACGCCTGCAGCAACTTCAAAATAATGTTTTCAACGTCTTCCCCAACATAACCGGCTTCGGTCAATGTGGTGGCGTCGGCCATGGTGAAGGGCACATCAAGAATGCGCGCAAGAGTTTGGGCAAGAAGTGTTTTTCCGCACCCCGTTGGCCCGATCAGCATGATGTTTGATTTCGCCAACTCGATGTCTGAGCCGTTGCCAGCATGGTTCAGTCGTTTGTAGTGGTTGTGAACCGCCACCGACAGCACGCGCTTTGCCTTGGCTTGGCCAATGACATAATCGTCCAACACGCCACAAATCTCGAGCGGCGTTGGCACGCCTTCGGATGACTTCAGACCGGTCGCTTTTGTCTCTTCACGGATGATATCCATGCACAATTCAACGCATTCATCACAAATGAATACCGTTGGACCCGCGATAAGTTTGCGCACCTCATGCTGCGATTTACCGCAAAAGCTGCAGTAAAGTGTGTTCTTTCCGTCGCCGCTTGCTTGGTTGGTCATAGTATCATCCTTTGGGGGCGTGTCCCCCGAGTTGCGTTTGGTGCCATCTTGACGTCGACCCATGCTAAGACAGGCAAAAATCGGCTACAATGCGAAAATGCCCCCATTTCGAGAAATTGGGGGCATTCTTCTAATCGTTTAAGCGGTGCTGCAATCAAAGGTTAACAAGGGCTTAACACATTCATGTCCGGCCCAAGTATTCCGATGGAAAAGCGTCACTACGCGTCGTCACCTTTGGAGCGGTTTTCAACGATCTCGTCGATCAAACCCCAGTCTTTTGCCTCTTCGGGCGACATGAAGTTATCACGCTCAAGCGCTGCTTCGACGTCTTTCAATTTATTGCCCGTGTGCTTGACGTAAATTTCATTCAAACGGGTCTTCAGCTTTTGCGTTTCCTGAGCATGGATCATGATGTCTGTCGCCTGCCCTTGGTATCCGCCAGAAGGCTGGTGAACCATCACGCGGCTGTTTGGCAGAGAAAAGCGCATACCTTTTTCGCCAGCCGTCAGCAAAAGCGAGCCCATTGATGCCGCCTGACCAATCACAAGCGTTGATACTTTGGGACGGATGTACTGCATGGTGTCATAAATGGACAAACCTGACGTCACCACACCACCTGGTGAGTTGATGTACATGCTGATCTCTTTGGACGGATTTTCAGCCTCAAGGTGGAGCAACTGCGCCACGACAAGCTGCGACATGCCATCATGGACGGGGCCGTTCAAAAAGATGATCCGCTCCTTCAAAAGACGCGAGAAAATGTCATAGGCGCGTTCGCCACGGCTGGTTTGCTCAACAACCATAGGGACAAGGTTCATATATGTTTCGACTGGATCTTTCATGGGAATGCCTCATCCTGCATGTGTGTGCCGCTACTTAGTAGCCTCAATTTACTAAGATAAGATTAGGACGCGTGATAGCGGGCTGCAAGGCGGCGCGAGGCTTTTTGTTGAAACCACTTCATGGCGCGTTATCTGCCGCCCATGACACAAACACATTTCCCCCCGACCCGCACCGCCGCGCTCGAGCGCCTCTCCTCATTCGTGCCACGCGCAGGGCGCTATGGCCTGCGGAGAAATTATGACGTTGCAGGCCACGAAGGCGTGTCACAACTCTCTCCCTATATCCGTCACAGACTGATCACAGAAGAAGAAGTCTTGCGTACAGTTCTGGGACGATACAGCGCACAAAGTCTCGAAAAATTCGTTCAAGAAGTCTACTGGCGCACCTATTGGAAGGGCTGGCTTGAGATGCGCGCGCCAGTTTGGGGGATGTATAAGCAAGGGCTGAACGCGGCGCTGAACAATGTGCAGACCCAAAGTGGGCTGCGCGCCGAGTGGGAAGCCGCGTGCGCCGGCACCACGGGGATCGACTGTTTTGATCATTGGGCGAAAGAGCTGGCTGAGACAGGTTATCTGCACAATCACGCACGGATGTGGTTCGCATCAATCTGGATCTTCACGCTTCGGCTACCTTGGGAGTTGGGCGCGGATTTCTTCATGCGCCACCTGCTTGACGGCGATGCCGCATCAAACACCTGCTCATGGCGGTGGGTCGGCGGACTTCAAACCGTGGGCAAGACCTATCTGGCCCGCCCCGACAACATCACAAAATACACCGAAGGGCGTTTTAGGCCAACGGGCCTTGCCCCCCACGCGGAACCTCTGAGCGGCTTTGCAAACCCCGACCGGCAACCGATCAAAACACCAGATGCGCCCCAAGCCGGCGCACGGACACTAATCGTGATCCACGAAGATGACATGGCGCTTTCGACCGTGCTGAACGCAACCCGAGGATGTGAAGTTGTCGGCGCAGCTGCCCTAGCTTGTCACGATGCACGCACGCCGCTGAACGTAGCGGAAAACGTGCGGGTATTCACAGAAGACGGGCTTCAAGACACCGGTGAGCGCTTCGCAGACAAATTGGGAATGACCCCGGAAATTTTGGATGTGGAAGCCATCGCACAGATGGCCGCGGATCTGGAATGCGATCAAGTCGCTGCAAACTACGCCCCCGTAGGCCCCGCCAATGACACTTTAAAGAAGCTCGACAAGGCCTTGAAAGGTAAAGGAATAGCATTGACCCAAGCGATGCCAGACTATGACGCGCAAGCTTGGCCCTATGCCACGGCAGGTTTCTTCAAATTCAAAACCAACATCCCCAAACTGATCGCAGGTTTGGGATGAGTTGCTTTAATTTGGTTTTCTGAGAATAGCTAAAGGCCGGATGTGCTGTGCAGTGGGTAATCTGCATAGCCCTTCGAGCTTTGCTCCAAACCAGCCAGGTTTAGCTAAAGCCGCTAACCACCTAGAAATCAAATTTAAATAAAGGTGGCGGAGGCTCAGGGATTCGAACCCTGGGTACGCTCTCACGTACGTCGGTTTTCAAAACCGGTGCATTCGACCACTCTGCCAAACCTCCGCGTTTGGACCGTGTAGCGTGCAAATTTTGATTCGAAAAGTGGGGAATGTTGCCTAAAGCATTTCCGTCGCTTTTCAAAAGCATGACCTTTCGATAAGGTTGTGGAAATTAGATAGCGAACAGGGTCAACCTTGTCGCACAGCAGGCACACAGGACGGACAGAATTATGGCTGCAAAACGCATCACGACAGTGCATTCCGTTGGCGCTTTTTTGGCAGCGGCGGTGCTGCTTTCGGGGTGTGACGAGAACGGTCAGCTGTCCCTTAAAGCCCTGCAAACAAGCCCCGATGCGACCGTGACGCCCGCAACTACCGCGCGACTTGTTGAACGCGACGTCGAAGCACCAGACGTGTTTCAAGTGACAGAAACAGGCCTTTGGGATGGACGCCCAAGCTTGGGTGGTGTCTGGGTGGCCCACCCTGATGTGAAAGATCCCGAGCGGGTCATTATTCGAAATCAAGCGAACGGTAAATTTGTTATCGGTGCTCTTTTTCGCCGTGAACGCGACAATCCCGGCCCCAGCCTTCAGCTTTCCTCAGATGCCGCAGACGCAATCGGGGTGTTGGCGGGACAGCCGGTGCCGCTCAATGTGACGGCTTTGCGCCGTGAAGCAGTGGAAGAACCAACGCAAACCACGCCTGCGCAAACAGCCATTGAAAAACCAGCCGCAGTTGAAGCGCAGCCTCTCGATGATATTGTGACCACCGCTGCCAACGCCATTGATGCATCAACGGAACAGCCGCCAGCGGCCAAACCAACACCACGCCCCGCTGTGTCCACGTTGAATAAGCCGTTTATTCAAATTGGCATTTTCAACGTTGAGCAAAACGCAAAGAACACTGCTGAGGCGATGCGTCAGGCGGGCATTATCCCGCAGGTTCTTCAAGGCACCAGCAATGACAAAACTTTTTGGCGCGTCATCGTTGGGCCAGCGACCAATACATCTGAACGCGCGGGGCTGTTGAAAAAGGTCAAATCACGCGGCTTTAATGACGCCTATTACGTCACCAATTAGACAGCACGCGCCAAGATCACGGCGCATGCTCAGATCAGCAATGAGGCACATATGACCCACCGGTTACTCATCGTTTTGGCATTTTTGATACTGCCCCTCAGCGCTGCCCATAGTTTTGAAACCCGCGCTACGGCCGCTTACGTCATCGATCAGACAACCGGCACGGTACTGCTGGCCAAGAACGCATCGAAACCTTTGCCACCGGCGTCAATGTCCAAACTGATGACACTTTATATGGCGTTTGAAGCTGTAGAAGACGGCAGGCTCAGCATGGATGAAGAGCTGCTCGTTAGTCAAAACGCGATGAACTATGGCGGCTCTACTTTGTTTCTTAGACGCGGCGAACGCGTCAGTGTCGCGGACCTCATAACGGGCATCATTGTTTTGTCGGGCAACGACGCCTGCGCAGTCATTGCCGAGGCGCTTAGCGTAGACGGCACCGAGGCTGGCTTTGCGAAAATGATGACTGCCCGCGCGCGCCAATTGGGGATGATGGACAGCAATTTCACCAACTCCAACGGATGGCCCGCACCCGACCATCGCATGTCGATGCGCGACCTTGGCACGCTTGCGGACCTGCTGATCAAAGACTTCCCCCAGCACTACCCCCTTTTTGCACAACGCGAATTTTTATTTGACCCGACAGAAAGCTCAAACCGGTTGAACCGCAATCCTTTACTGGCACTTGATATTGGGGCAGACGGCCTGAAAACCGGCCACACACAAGAAGCGGGTTACGGCCTTGTGGGTAGCGCAAAACAAGGTGATCGCCGTGTAATTTTTGTAATCACTGGCCTCGAAACCGCAGCGGGACGCGCCGAAGAAGCAGAACGCATCGTTGATTGGGCTTTTCGTCAGTTCGCTCAGAAAGATATCATCACGGCCGGTACCAAGGTTGCCGATGCTGAGGTTTGGAATGGTGATTTGCCGCTGGTGGGCCTTGCGGTTGCGCAGGATCTTTCCATGCTGCTCCCCGTCTTGGCTGCGGATCAGGTAAAGGCCGAAGTCGCCTACACAGGCCCGATCGAAGCACCAATCTTGAAAGGCGATGTTCTGGCCGAATTGGTGGTAAGTGTTAATGGCCTTCCCGACACCCGTATCCCGTTAGTTGCTGAACACGACGTTTCTGCCGGTGGCTTTCTGAGCCGCATGCGCACCGCAAGCCGCGTTGTCATCCGCAAAATAGCCGGACCAACAGTTCCCCTTATGGCGACGAATTAATCCATGACTGCACGTTTCATTACTTTTGAGGGCATCGATGGCTCTGGCAAATCGACCCAAGCGCGCCGCCTTGCTGACGCCCTGCCCAACGCAATTTTGACCCGCGAACCCGGTGGTTCAACCGGTGCCGAAGAAATTCGCCGCCTGCTGGTTGAGGGGGAGCCAGATCGCTGGTCCGCTGAAACAGAGCTTTTATTATTCACAGCGGCCCGTCGTGACCACCTTGAAAAGACCATCCGCCCTGCCCTTGAACGCGGCACAACGGTGATCAGTGACCGCTTTGCCGACAGCACACGGGTCTATCAAGGTGCGACCCGTGGCGATTTACGCAGCAAAGTAGATGCGTTGCACAGTTTGATGATTGAGCGTGAACCTGACCTGACGATATTGATCGACATGGACCCGAAAACAGCGCTGCAACGCGGCTTGGCCAGATCAAGCGGCGAAGACCGCTTTGAGGACATGGGCCTCGAATTTCAGCAGGCCCTTCGTACAGGGTTCCTTGATCTCGCCAAACAGGATCCTGCCCGTTGGCGGGTGATTGATGGAAACAGGTCCATTGAGGACGTCTGGCACGACGTCCAAGCCGCAGTCATTTAGAAGGCGCAATTAGCGCTTTTACCTGCCCCAGACCCGTGGCACACCTTTGCTATGTCTGATCTGCCCGAACCCGACCGCATTGAAGGTGCGCCACATCCGCGCGAAACCACACGCCTGTTTGGGCATGGGGCGGCGGAGGCTGCGGTACTTGATGCATTCACCTCTGGGCGGCAACATCACGCGTGGATGCTGCAAGGCCCGCGCGGTACCGGCAAAGCGACATTCGCTTATCACTTTGCAAGATTTCTGATCGCCACGCCCCCAGCGGGAAAGCCGGATATGTTCGGCGATACGGCGGCGCCCAGCACATTGCACATTTATCCAGAGCATCCCGTTGCACGCCGAATGGCCGCCGGATCCGAAAGCGGGCTGTTCGTCTTGCGTCGCGCCGTCGATGAGAAGGACAAAAGCAAACTTAAGACTGTAATCACCGTCGATGAGGCACGCAGGCTCAAAGAATTTCTGACCATGTCTGCGGCCGACGGCACACCGCGCGTTGTGATCATTGATGCGGCGGATGAAATGAATGTTCAGACCGCGAATGCCATCTTGAAGCTGCTTGAGGAGCCACCTGCAAACACCACGCTTTTGCTGATCTGCCATCAGCCTTCGCGCCTGCTGCCAACCATTAGGTCACGGTGCCGTACGCTGTCTTTCAACAGGTTATCTGCAGAGGATATGACCCAAGCCTTGGCGCAAGCGGGTGTACCACTTCCCACGAATATGGATCACCTGAACGCTCTCGCAGATGGCTCTGTTGGGGAAGCGTTAAGGCTACTGAACCTTGGCGGTCTTGATACATATGCCCGACTGGTTGAGTTACTCCAAAACGCGCCAGGCCTTGACCGAGCTAAACTCAGTAAACTCGGCGACGGCATGATTGGCCGCGCCAAGGCACCCCAGTTTGATCTATTTTTGAACCAGATTGACACGTTGTTGTCACGGATCGCACGCACCGGCATTACAGGTGCACCATCCGTGGAGGCAGCACACAACGAAGGCGCGCTGCTACAACGCCTTTGCCCTAATCAAGCTGCGGGAAAGGCATGGGCGGCACTTCACCAAGACATTGGCGCACGTCTTAGGCATGGCAAAGCGGTCAACCTTGACCCTGCGGTGTTGGTCGTTGATACGGGCCTCAAGATTGACCAAGAAGCCGCCAAATGGGCCGCAAAAAGGTAGCCACCATGATAGTCGACAGCCACTGCCACCTCGATTTTCCAGACTTTGACGAAGAACGCGCAGATATCGTGGCGCGGGCCGTTGAGGCCGGTGTGGGCAAAATGGTAACGATCTGCACAAAGTTGAAGAACGAGCCACAAGTACGCAAAATCGCTGAAGAATTTCCATCCGTCTACTATGCGGCGGGTACGCACCCAATGTCTGCCGCGGATGAGCCGATGGCCACTGTGAAACACCTTGTTGACCTTGCGCAGCACCCCAAGTTTGTAGGCATCGGCGAGACCGGTCTGGATTATCACTATACGGCCGACAGCGCTGAGGTACAAAAAACCTCTCTTGCCGTACACATCGATGCCGCCCGCGAAACAGGGCTGCCGCTGATCATCCACTCTCGCGCGGCAGATGAGGACATGGCAGATATCCTTGAGGCGGCCTACGCCAAGGGTCCGTTTGACTGTGTCATGCATTGCTTTTCAAGTGGGCCGGAGCTGGCGCGCCGTACTCTCGATCTGGGATTTTATCTGTCCATGTCGGGCATCGCGACATTCCCCAAATCGCAAGAAGTGCGCGACATCTTTGCCGCTGCTCCACTGGACCGTGTCTTGGTGGAAACTGACAGCCCGTATTTAGCACCAAAGCCGTTTCGCGGAAAACGAAATGAACCCGCCTACACGGCCCACACCGCGGCGGTTGGCGCAGAGGTCTTCGGCATATCGCTTGATGATTTCGCCAAAGCGACCACAGACAACTTTCATCGCCTCTTCTCAAAGGCCGCCTAAATGGAGCGGGTGTTTACCATACTCGGTTGCGGCTCATCAGGAGGCGTTCCGCGATTGGGGCCCAACGGCGGAAACTGGGGGGCGTGCGATCCAGGTAATCCTAAAAACAGGCGTCGCCGCTGTGCGCTACTTATTGAGCAGCACACAGATGAAGGCACCACTACGGTCCTGATCGATACTGGACCCGATATGCGCAGCCAGTTGCTTGATGCGGGTGTCGGCGCGTTGGATGCGGTTGTCTACACCCACAGCCACGCAGATCATGTCCACGGCATCGATGACCTGCGCCAGATCGTTTACAATATGCGCAGCCGCCTTGATGTTTATGCCGATGGCGACACGACAAACGACCTTATTTCGCGGTTTGGATACGCCTTTGTCCAGCCGGCTGGATCAAGCTATCCGCCTATTTTGAACCTCAATGCAATCGATGGCGATGTTACTGTGTCGGGCAATGGCGGCGAAATCATTCTATCGCCAATTCGCGTGACCCATGGCTCTATCGAGGCGCTTGGCTTTCGAATTGGCAACGTGGCGTACATGCCTGATGTGTCCAGCATGGGTGAGGATGGTTTTGCGATGCTGCACAACCTTGAATACTTCATTCTTGATGCCCTGCGCTATGAACCGCATCCGACACACCTCAATGTTGAACAAGCACTTGAATGGGTGGATCGCCTGAGACCGTCCCAAGCGGTGCTGACCAACATGCATCTCGATCTTGACTACGACACACTCAACCGTGAAACCCCTGATCACGTCACACCAGCTTTCGACGGGATGCAGATAAAAGTTCAGCTCTAGCTTTCTTTTGTTTTCAAATATCCCCGCCGGAGGCCCGCGACGCTGCTCACCCACCCCGGACCCGCCATGCAAGCTCTGATTGACGTCATTATTCCTGTCTTTTTGTTGGTCGGTTTCGGCTATGCCGCCTCGTGGGGTGGATTGTTTAAGGCAGAATATGTTGATGGGCTGATGAAGTTTGCCCAAGGATTTGCGATCCCGTGCTTGCTGTTTTCGGCCATCGCTAACCTTGATCTTGACCAATCCTTCAACTGGCCCATTCTGCTTAGCTTTTATTTAGGCGCATTTGTGTGTTTCGCCTTGGGGCTGATCGGTGCCAGAGTACTGTTCAAACGCGATTGGGAAGACGCAGTTGCCATCGGGTTTGTGGCGCTCTTTTCAAACTCCGTACTTCTTGGCCTGCCAATTACCGAGCGCGCTTTTGGCTCCGAGGCCCTGACCGGTAACTACGCCATCATCGCCATTCACGCGCCACTTAACCTAAGCATTGGCATCATCGGGATGGAGCTTGCCAAAGCCCACGGCGCGCCTGCCCGTGACGTTGCGCGCACCATATTTACCTCTACGATCAAAAACTCACTGATCATCGGCATTTCGCTTGGCTTCATCGTGAACCTCACCGGATTGACCGTGCCGAGTGTGCTGCAAGACGCCATTGATTTGATGATCCGTGCCGCCCTGCCCGCCGCACTTTTCGGACTTGGCGGCGTGTTACACCGCTATAAACCCGAAGGTGATATGACCACGGTGCTTTACGTTGTCGCCCTGTCGTTAGTGGTCCATCCAGTGATCGTTTACAGCGTTGGTCAGCTGGTTGATCTGTCTACCTTCGAGATGCGCTCAGCTATCATTACAGCCGCCTCCGCCCCCGGTATCAACGCCTACTTATTCGCAAACATGTACGGGCGGGCAAAACGTGTGGCCGCTACATCGGTCCTTTTGGGCACTGCCGCAAACATGGTGTCTATCTGGGTCTGGTTGTTGATCTTGTCGTGACGCCTAATCAAGCGGTTCAAGAACTTCGACGTTGAGATACCCCTGATCAGGCCCCGCCCATTGGCGCGATTGCCACGCAAACCCTGTACGCTCATCCACAAAATAGAGGTTGCGGAATCCGGCCCCTCCGCCCTCGCAAGTTTCGATCATTTGACGGGTTGTATAACTCAGCTCAGCCAATGTGATACGCACCGTGTCACCCGCACTATAGCTACATCTGACATTCCAAGACTGTCCGTCAGGCCCGCGACCTGGGGTAAAATATGTTCGTGTAATTGCCTCGGGCCACCTATTTGGTGGGAGTGGAAAAGCGATCGGGTCGTTGCTTTCGACCTGCATTGGCAGCAAGTCAAACCCAAAGCCCTGAGTTGCAACGACCAACCCACCTTTGAGGGTAATTTGGCGTTTAGACGGTGTAAGGTATGACACACGGTTACCGCGTGCACGGTTGGCCAGCGCCAGCGTTCTCAACTTTTGATCAGGTACCTCGACACGGATATTTGCAAGATCAAGCACGTCAATTTGGTCACGCGAAATCTCAGCCCTTGAGACCTGTTGGCTTGACCCCGCACGTCCATCCCGAAGCTGCTCACTGGCCAGTTTCCAAAGCTGGCCGTTGCTGCCCCCTGATGAGCAAGCGGTAGATAACAGCAGACATGCTCCAACAATCGCGCGCATCATTTCCAGAACTCCCCCCAGCTGTCGTATACGCGCTGATCACCCGCATCACGCACCTTGGGATAAAGCCGGTCAGACACATTCAACCTCGCACCAGCATCTCCGGAAATACCGCCCAAGCGCAGCGTACTTTTCTGTGCGGTCGTGGTCGGTGCGACCCAACCCAGCGGGATCGAAACCCGTAGGCCCAACTTGAGTTGCTCGTCTTTGTTGGCTTCCGTGAGTGTCGCACTCAGCGAGGTGTCCCAGCCGTTTGCATGATAGCGTGACAGGGTCACTGTGCCGCCCCAGTCTCCCGCTAGGTATTTACCAACATCTAACTGCGCAGAAACGCTCTTATACCCTGTGTCCCAATAGACCGAGCCATGGCCCGTGGTGGCCGTGTAATCCACAAATTCAAATGGGTCGTCATAGTCACGTTTCTTCACTTCGTTCACTTCAAGACCGAATGCGAAATTGCTGGCGTTTAGGGTCCATAAGATTTCGGCACTGGCCCCGCCATAGCCGCGCTCTAGAAGGCCAAAGGAAAACCGCGAGTAAACCGTATCGGAAAGTTTGCGCTGATAGACAGCCGCAAGTTGCGTGAGTTGCACCGAGCTCCGGTCATACGAGCTGTTATCGCTGCGCGCCATTGGCAACGCGGGTGCGGGGTCTTGATTTTTGTCCCCCGCCAACAAGTAATCAAGCACGCCCACAAAACTCAGGGATGGCGACACGGTATATTTACCGAACGCATTTAGAACCGCCACAGGATCAAACTCATTGTCAGAAGTCACATCAAGCTGGATGCGCGGTGCGACCGACCAATAAAACCCTGGCTGCTGTTGTTGCTGCCAGTCCCATGTCTGGGCCCTATCAGACGCGCCTGTGATCCCTGTGTTGGCCAACACTTGCGAGCCACCCCGTGGCTGATCAACCAATTGATGGATGTCGTTACGCCGGATCGTAAAGGTTTTCGTGGGCAGATCGTTCAGGGTTAGCGAAATATCAAATACGTTGACGCTTTGCGGTGAGGTCGCCGCCAAAACACGCGCCGTACGTCCAATCACTTTGGGCACTGCTGCATTGCTCCAAGACACAACACGGACCGCCGCAACGTCTCCGTCTAACTTTGCCTTTTGCAATTGAATGCCTTGTTCGGACAGCAACCCCGCCAAGCGGTCAAAATCAGGCGACGCCGCACCGCCCCATGTTTGCGCCGCACCACTGCGCGCGCCAACAAATACAGGCGGAGCCCCAACAGGCTGTGCAACACGTGGCCGGTTTGGGTTGCCAGAAAGGGTCAGCTTCACACCGACGGTATCGCCACCGCGCTGATTGGCCCCAAGTGTCAGTCCTTCACTGACCTCGTAACGCGCACCAAAATTGAACCGGCTATCTGGCATCACTGCTTCGTTGGCAAAAGTATCACTGCTGTATTCAGCGGCCAGTGAAAGCCCGTCTACCGGTGTGTGCCACAACAGGCCTGCAAAAACGCCAGCGTCCCCTTTGAACAGGTGATCAAAACTGGCGCGCTTTGCGGTGTCAAACGCGGGACGCTGACCAAATGGTGCGGAAACATCTGCCGTCCCCCCGTAGCGTCTCCACCCCAGACCCACGCTGGCCTCAACGGTCTGTGCAGTGTTCTGCTCGCCACAATATACTCGGCCGCATCACGATCGTTTCCAAACAGCCCGTTAATGCCCACGCTGATCGCAGGCAAAATACGCCCTTCATCTGTCAGCGCATATTTCAGATTGAGCGAGGTATTCTCGGACGAAACTCCAGCTCCAATATCGTCGTACGTCGCGAAGCTGAGCGAGGTTTGAAGCCTTGGCAGCGCTTGGAACGTGAAGTTCAGCGTAGAAAAGTCCTTGTCACGTGCAAGGCTTAACGCGCTTTCTGCATCCGGCAACATGAACGCATCAGGCATATCAATAAGCCCCGAGACACCCCGTGGCGTAAGGTTAAAGTCCGCGGCCCCCAGCACCGATGGGACCAAAATACACACCAATGTTGTTGATAACCGCTTCACCCTTGCACCCGTTACATCACCCCGCCATCAAGCGTATACTACATCCGTAACGTGGCCGATGGATTGCAAACGCGCAATTCAGACTTAACGAGTACTCAGTAATGTCGCCCACTTTTTCGTTGGATATTTTCATCGCTGTCGAGGCCGGTGAAACCCCAAAAGATATCGAAACAACATTGTGCCATTTTGAGGCTGCTCTGGAAGGCTGCAGCGGACGGGCGCATCTGATGGTGCTCATCAGTGAAGGTACATCAGAAGCAAGGGCTCAGGCGGATAAAGTCGTCAATGATATCAACTGCGCGCAGATTGAGATTGTCAGCGTAGCTGCGTCCGATTGGCACGAAACATATCGCACGGCGCGCGCACATTTTAGCCAGAGTGGCCGCGAGTGGTTTGCATTCTTTGCATTCGGTTTAACACCGGATCCCTACTGGCTTGCTGAAATACAAAAAGCCGCAAGCCTTTGGCCTGAGAGAGCCGCGTTTTTTGGTCCCGTGGATAACGACTGCAAGCAAACATCTGGGATTTACGATGGCATTTCATACGGCGAAGAAGCCACTGTGCTGTGGCAAGCCAATCACGTCATAAAAGCCCCACTGCTTCAGCTGGGGCCGCTTGGCGCAGATCACGCCACTTTCGTCCCGTTCGCACGCGTTAGGGATAACACCTCGACCAAAACCATACGGCACCTTCAGCACCTGTCGGTTCCTGATCCACAAATTGAACAAAACTCAAAACGCCTTAGAAACGAACCTCTCAAAATATGGATGAGCGTTGCGTTGAAAGGCTTTAACTTCGGCTGGAAACTACTTGAAGAGACGGGATTTTATATTGTACGGGGTCGATGGAGAACGGCCCATATAGCCCGTGAAAGACTAAGATTGACCCGTGCCTGGGCGGCAGGCCTAGCCGTTCTTTGGCCGCAACTTCAACTGCGAAAACTGCCCTCAGCGGACCTTCCTGTCGCAGCGCATGCCCGTCGTCTGTCAAAAAAACGTGGCCAAATCAGCATTGTGATGTGCACCCACAATCGCCCCGAGCTTTTCAAGCGTGCAATGCGCTCACTTGCGATGATGATCCCATGCAGAGATCACGACGTGGATGTCATCGTGGTTGAGAACGAACAACACCCAAAAGTTCAGCAGTGGATCACCGCGCAAGCGTGGCCCTGGCCGGTCATTCATGTTTTGGAGACCAAACAAGGGTTAGCACACGCACGCAACAGGGGCTTGGACATCGCGGATGCCCGAGGCAGCCAATGGGTCGCCAGTTTCGATGATGACCAAGAAGCTGACCCTGCTTGGCTGCTCGAGTATGAGCGCGCAATCGCATCATATCCAACCGCACGCGCATTTACGGGCCCGTATGTGTTCCGATACCCAAAGGGGCTATCGGCATTTCGGCGCAGAACAGAAATGTCTGGCTACCGGCTTGGCCAGCCAATGACGATTGCCGCAACTGGAAACGCGTTCTTCCACCGCGATCTGTTTGGGGCGGAGGCCGCGGGGCTTCGGTTTGATAACCGCTTCAACAAAACAGGCGGTGAAGATACCGCGTTTTCCAAGTCGGTACTCAAAATGGGGCAGAAAATATATTGGGTGCCATCTGCAAAAATATCCGAGGACGTGGACAGAGATCGGACAACGCTGCAGTATCTCTCGCTCAGAACAACTCACAACGCCCTAAACGCCAGTGTCAGTCGGAGGATCAATTATGGCACTGCCCAAGGATTGCTGCGCGACATAATACAAATCTACCGATCTATAATCCTGACCCTACTCGCCGTTTTATGTGCGTTCATGTTTTTGCCCTTCTACCCCAAACGGGCAAAAGCGCATTTGGGCGACGTAGTGATCTGGCTCTCGCGCATTAAAGGCATCGTGCTTAGTTACTTTGGCAAATCAATTGAAGCCTACGGCACAACCACCGGCAAAAATTAAGACGTGGAAAAACAGGCCTATCTGATAAAGTTAACAAGGTATTAACGAGTTGGTGGGCCAGATTAAGAAATTACTATTGATCTCTATTGGATTAGGAATTGCAGGTTTTGCGGCATATGCAGGCGGGCTTGCGGAAGGCCTTGTCGATCCAGAAGTGTTGGAACCAGAAGACGATGATATCGGTTGGCTCTTGCCAACGTTGCTGTTGATCGGGGTAGCCGCACTAGTAGCGGCGAACGACGACGGCACCTAAGGCCGTTATCAGAATACAAACCATTACTTTGGCCCTGACGTTAAATCGTTGGGGCCTTTTTGATGGGAAACTGCTTTGGAAATCTACAATGGTGCGGTCGGGGGGACTCGAACCCCCACGAGTGTTACCTCACAGCGACCTCAACGCTGCGCGTCTACCAATTCCGCCACGACCGCATGTTCATGTGCTTGGTATGGGCGCGGCTTAGACAAACTGCGGCGGCCTTACAAGTCAAAAAATGCACGTCACTCATGACAATCTCAACATGGCCTGATATTGCCTTGCAAAATTGCCGCTGCGCCATCGGATTGTCAGTAGGCAGGGACATGCAAGCTAGGAAATTCTAAATGGTCGAATGGATTACCTCCACGTCTTTGGTCTCATATGACGCGGCTTGCGCTGAGATGGAGCGACGCGTTGCAGGGATCATCGACGGCACGATGAACGAGGCGATCTGGCTGCTTGAACACCCCCCTCTTTACACTGCAGGCACATCGGCGGACCCAAGTGATTTGACCGACCCAAACCGTTTTGACGTGTTTGAGAGTAAGCGTGGCGGACAGTATACATATCACGGGCCGGGACAGCGGGTCATCTACACTATGCTTGACGTGAACAAACGGGGCCGTGATGTGCGTACGTTTGTGCAATCTCTGGAAGCTTGGGTGATTGACGCGTTAGGCGAGTTCAATGTGACCGGTCATATTCGCGACAGTAGGGTTGGCGTTTGGGTTGAGCGGCCTGAAAAGCCGCTTGGCCCGAATGGTGGCATGGCTGAGGATAAAGTGGCCGCGATTGGAATTCGCCTGCGCAAGTGGGTCAGCTTTCACGGCATTTCAATCAATGTTGAACCGGATTTGTCGCATTTTGACGGCATTGTGCCCTGCGGAATTACAGATCACGGTGTTACATCGCTGGTGGATTTGGGCCTTCCTGTTACGATGGACGACCTCGACGTCGCATTACGCAAAACGTTTGAGACGCATTTTCCCGCGATCATTTAGAAATAACAAAGCACTGAAATACCAAAAACAATCCGTTACGACGGGCCAGATCTTCAACGTATACAATTGTTTACAATTCTAAACTGGCGGTAAAATCAGATATTTAGATCGTTCCAACTTGAATGACCTGCGCCATTTTAGCCCACATTTTACGGCGTATTAACATTGCTCTGATAGCGGCTGTGCCTTAGTAACAGGTCAGAATACCCTCCACGAGTCGCTTCGTGGGGTGATATACATTGGGAACCAACAAAAACGGAGGCACCGGACATGGCAGACGCCGCCATTCACGGCCACGACGCTGAGCACGAAGACAACCGCGGGTTCTTTACCCGTTGGTTTATGTCTACAAACCACAAAGACATCGGCATTCTTTACCTATTTGCATCGGGTATCGTCGGTTTCATTTCCGTAGCATTCACAGTTTACATGCGCCTCGAGCTCATGGAACCTGGCGTGCAATACATGTGTCTTGAAGGCGCACGTTTCCTCGCATCTGAGGCAACTTGTACGCCAAACGGTCACCTGTGGAACGTCATGATCACCTACCACGGTGTTTTGATGATGTTCTTTGTTGTTATCCCCGCCTTGTTTGGTGGTTTTGGTAACTACTTCATGCCATTGCAAATTGGCGCGCCAGACATGGCCTTCCCACGTTTGAACAACTTGTCATTCTGGTTGTTCATCGCAGGTACGTCGCTGGGTGTCGCATCAATGTTGGCACCAGGCGGCAACGGCCAATTGGGCTCAGGCGTCGGATGGGTCATGTATCCACCGCTTTCAACGTCAGAAGCCGGCATGTCGATGGACTTGGCAATCTTTGCTGTACACGTTTCCGGCGCATCTTCGATCCTGGGTGCGATCAACATCATCACCACGTTCCTGAACATGCGTGCGCCGGGTATGACACTGCACAAAGTACCACTTTTTGCATGGTCTATTTTTGTAACTGCATGGTTGATCCTTCTGGCACTGCCCGTGCTTGCAGGTGCGATCACAATGTTGCTGACAGACCGCAACTTTGGCACGTCCTTCTTCCAGCCTGATGGCGGTGGCGACCCTGTTCTCTACCAACACATCTTGTGGTTCTTCGGACACCCGGAAGTGTACATCATCATTCTGCCGGGCTTTGGTATCATCAGCCACATCATCGCAACATTCTCGCGCAAGCCGATCTTTGGCTACCTGCCAATGGTTTACGCGATGGTCGCAATTGGTGTCTTGGGCTTCGTTGTCTGGGCGCACCACATGTACACAGTCGGCATGTCACTGACGCAACAGTCATACTTCATGATGGCAACGATGGTGATTGCGGTACCGACCGGCGTGAAAATCTTTAGCTGGATCGCGACAATGTGGGGCGGCTCTGTTGAGTTCAAAACACCTATGCTTTGGGCGTTCGGCTTCTTGTTCCTCTTCACCGTCGGTGGTGTAACAGGCATCGTATTGTCACAAGCCGGTGTAGACCGCGCTTATCATGACACATACTATGTGGTTGCTCACTTCCACTACGTGATGAGCCTTGGGGCGGTGTTCTGCATCTTCGCAGGTATCTACTTCTACCTGCCGAAAATGTCCGGTCGCATGTATCCCGAGTGGGCTGGTAAGCTGCACTTCTGGGCAATGTTTATCGGTGCAAACCTGACATTCTTCCCGCAGCACTTCTTGGGCCGTCAGGGTATGCCTCGTCGCTACATCGACTACCCCGAAGCGTTCGCAACTTGGAACTACGTCTCCTCGATCGGTGCATTCCTGTCGTTTGGTTCGTTCCTCTTCTTCATCGTGGTTCTGTTCTACACATTGCTTGCAGGACGCCGCGTGACAGAAGCGAACCCATGGAACGAGTATGCAGATACGCTGGAGTGGACACTTCCATCACCACCCCCAGAGCATACATTTGAAATTCTTCCAAAGCAGGAAGACTGGGACAAAGGCCACGCGCACTAAGCGTTGTAGCCCACGACGAAACAAGAAAGCCCTCGCCTTTATCGGCGGGGGCTTTTTCTTTTTGACCGGATGGAAGTCATTCATTTTGACCTGCGGCAAAACATACAGTGGAAAAGCAGTGGTCAGCATTGCTAACTCGCAAGAGCAGCCTAACTTCTGGGCAAGAATAGACACGCAAGCGACAGACGACATGCCCTATCAAATTACCAATCAAAACCCTTGCACCATAACACTTTGGCCTCACCAATCGATGACACCACAAGGCTTCGTCTGGTTCATCGGCATTACCAGCAGCCTAATTTTTCTGCCCGCAATCGCCATTCTGGGCAGCCCCGTTGTTTGGGGTCTGCTGCCATTCTTTATCATCGCACTTTGGGCAGTCTGGAGCGCGATCCGCCGCAACCAGAAAGACGCCGCGGTGCGCGAAACGCTTACAATTGATTGTGAAACAACTGCTTTGTCGCGGATCAACCCACGTGCACCGGCCCAAAGCTGGCAAGCTAACACCTACTGGGTCAGCGCACACATGCACACTAAGGCCGGACCCGTAGAAAACTATGTTACGTTGAAAGGCGCCAACCGCGAGGTCGAGCTTGGCGCGTTTTTATCAGCTGATGAGCGCGTCACACTCTATGATGACGTGCAACGCCTGCTCAAAGAACACCGTGAAGCGACCCCTAGCTATTCAGCTGATCCTTGACCATCGGGCCTACGCTGCCAAAGTCCATCTGGCCGGTATAGGCAGCTTTCAACGCTGCCATCACTTTACCCATATCACGGATGCCCTCGGCCCCGGTCGTGCGAATGGCTTCTTGAACTGCGGCTGCGGTTTCGTCCGCATCAAGTTGCTTTGGCAAATAATCCTCGATGATCGAGATTTCCTGTAGCTCTTTTTCCGCAAGCTCCAGACGCCCGCCCTCTTCATAGGCTTTGGCACTTTCTTTGCGCTGCTTGACCATCTTGCCCAGAATAGACGTGATATCGGCATCGCTCACAGAGACCACCTCATCAGATCCACGCGCAGCAATCTCACGATCTTTGATCGCGGCGTTCACCAACCGCAGCGTTGACAAGCGGGCAGTATCTTTCGCCTTCATCGCCTCTTTCAGCGCGGCAGAAATCTGTTCTTTCATTGTCATGGCAGGACCTAATTTGTCAGTTAAGTTAAAGGACTAAGGTATAGGCGTAACAGCGTTACAACTCAAGCCCGACGAGAAGTCCTCAAGTCATTGATAAATATATGAAATTATATATTCACCCAATGCACAGACCGCCTGTTGACGCCCTTACGCCAAGTGCCTATGTTCCGCCAAGTTTGACCTGATGAACCGGAATCTGCGCCATGACTGACACGTCTCACCCCACAGCTTGCCTCGCCCTTGCAGATGGAACGTTGTTCTACGGATTTGGCTTCGGTGCAGAAGGCATCGTTGAAGCTGAACTTTGCTTCAACACGGCAATGACCGGCTACCAAGAGATTATGACAGACCCGTCATACGCCGGCCAGATTGTTACTTTTACGTTCCCACACATTGGCAACACAGGCATCACACCAGAAGATGATGAGCACGCAGACCCAATCGCGGCCGGCATGGTTGTGAAGTGGGACCCGACAGACGCATCGAACTGGCGCTCAACACAAGAACTGGGTGAGTGGCTTAGCGCACGCAACCGCATGGGGCTGGGCGGCGTTGATACACGCGCCCTCACCCGCGCGATACGCCACCAAGGCGCGCCACATGTGGCGATGGAATACCGCGAAGATGGAAAATTCGATATTGAAGCGCTCGTCGCGAAAGCCCGTGATTTCAAGGGCCTCGAAGGGCTCGACCTCGCAAAAGACGTCACATGTGCACAAAGCTACACTTGGGATGAAATGCGGTGGGCTTGGCCCGATGGCCACGCAAAGCGCAGCGAGGCTGGCTTCAAAGTAGTCGCGCTAGATTTCGGCGCAAAACGTAACATTTTGCGGTGCCTTGCGTCTGCGGGATGTGATGTAACTGTTCTACCCGCAAAAGCGACAGCAGAAGAAGTGTTGGCACACAAACCCGACGGTGTGTTCCTGTCAAACGGTCCGGGCGATCCGGCAGCGACGGGTACTTACGCTGTACCAATGATCAAAGACGTTTTGGCGCAATCTAACATTCCGGTCTTTGGTATCTGTCTGGGTCACCAAATGTTGGCTCTCGCCCTTGGTGCACAAACTGTGAAAATGAACCACGGCCACCACGGCGCCAACCACCCTGTTAAGGATTTGGAAACCGGGAAAGTTGAGATCACCTCAATGAACCACGGCTTCACGGTAGATAGCCAAACACTACCCGACGGTGTGCTAGAAACGCATGTTTCTTTGTTTGACGGGTCTAACTGTGGCATCCGGATGGCTGATCGGCCCGTGTTCAGCGTGCAATACCACCCTGAAGCAAGTCCGGGCCCGATGGACAGTTATTACCTGTTTGAACGGTTTGTAGAGCACATGTCTGAGCAGGCAAAAACATCTGCTTGAACGGCTTGGGTTTAACCACTCTTTAAGGATCAGACGCCATCACTAACATGCAGCTTATTGCGGCTGTGCGTTAGTAAAGAGTTGTCATGTCATCCCATCCACTTACCCTTGTTGAGGGGCAATCACGACATTCGTTTGGTTCGGTAAAAAGCGGCTCTCAGGACGCAAGTAGCCCCTTGCTTGATGTGATGCTTGACCTCGGAACACTTGCACCTGCCGATGCGCAAGAAGTTGCTAGCAATGCACGGCATGATTGGACGCCAACCTGCGAATATGTTAATTTTATGTTCATGCTTGACGAGGCGGATATCCTGCGCGCTCAAAGCCTTAAATGCGGTGCACGTATAGTTGACCCCGCAACTCCGTTCCGCCAACCCGAGTTGCTTGAAGATGTAGACATCAGGAAATGTATCAAGAAAGCCATTATTCCACTGCGTAATGTGGGCTCCGCCACTTTAGTCGTGACATCATCGCCTACAAGCTTTGCAGCGGACACTGCACATTTACCCGATCACCTGCATCCGCTCAAAATGGCACTGGCAACACGCCATCAGATCACAGATGTCATCGCCAATGATCACAAAACACGGCTGGCTGAACTGGCCGAAAGTCGTGTTCATTCCGAAGATAGTTGCCGGCATTTAAGTAAGCCCACATCAAGAACAGCAAAAATTCTCTGGCTCTTGGGCTTTGGCAGCGTCGCTTTGTTTATGCCAAAGGTCCTATTTGCAGCGCTGATTGGCTGGGCCATTCTCAGCATGTTCGCAGTTCTTGCGCTCCGCGTTTGGGCCAGCATTGTTTATCTGTGCCAAAACCTCAAAGCACGCCAAGAGACCGCACTCCTTCAATTACCAACAGTATCAATTTTGGTTCCCCTTCTGAATGAGCGCAACATCGCCGGACAGTTAGTCAGACAGCTTAGCCGCCTCGATTATCCCCGTGAAAAGCTTGACGTGTGCTTGATCACCGAAGCCAGTGATAAGGTGACCCAAACCACATTGCGCGAGACGATTTTGCCCCATTGGATACGGGTTCACGAGGTTCCTAAGGGCAGCCTTAAAACCAAACCACGCGCGATGAATTACGCACTCGATTTTTGTCGTGGCAGCATCATCGGGATTTATGATGCTGAAGATGCGCCGGAACCAGATCAGCTGCTCAAGATTGTCCATGGCTTTGCCAACCGCCCCGCCGAAGTGGCATGCCTGCAGGGTGCTCTCGATTTCTATAATCCAAAACAAAACTGGATGTCGCGCTGCTTTACCCTCGAATACGCCACGTGGTTCAGACTAATCTTGCCAGGCTTCCAAGCCCTCGGACTGCCAATTCCACTGGGTGGCACAACAGTTTTCTTTCGCAGGCACGTCCTTGAGGAATTAGGCGGATGGGACGCGCACAACGTGACCGAAGACGCCGAACTCGGCATGCGTTTGGCCAAAGCAGGCTACAGAACCGAATTGATTGACACCACGACCTATGAAGAAGCGTGCTGCGCGCCACGCGCTTGGATCCGTCAACGCTCACGATGGCTAAAGGGATACGCCGCCACATATATGGTGCTAATGAAGGAACCAAAGGCGCTTTTCACGCAATTAGGATGGCGTGGGTTTCTGGGCGTACAGCTGATCTTTTTGTGTACGCTTAGCCAATTCGCATTGGCGCCCCTGATTTTAGGCTTGTGGCTTCTGCCCGTTCAAGAGGTGGCTTCAAGCACGGGGATCAGCTGGCTGACAAGTGCAATCGTGGCGATGTTCATCATGGCTGAAATTGCCAACATCACGGTTACAGCACTTGCAACTCGAAGGGCGGAACATCGCCGGTTTTGGATATGGATACCCACACTACACGCCTATTTCTTCTTGGCGTCACTGGCCTGCTACAAGGCCCTGTGGGAGCTTATTCGCGATCCGTTCTACTGGGATAAAACAAGCCACGGCAAATCCCTCAGAAGTGCCCAGCCATCGCCAGCAGGCGCTAAATCCCCGTTGCCTCGACCGCTTCGGCGTCCGCACGTAGGCGCGTTTGAAAAGCCACCGAAATATGTTCGCGCAGAGCCTGATAAGCACGGTCGCCGTCACCGGTTTCAATAGCCGAAACAATCGCATCGTGTTCTTCAAGGGCAAGCTTGTCGCGCCCCTCAATCGCAAGTGATGTGGTCGCCAACAGCGCCATAGAACGGTGAACAAGATCAAGCTGGCGCACCAAAAAGCGGTTATGACTGGCCAAGTGAATTTGCTTGTGGAACCTACGATTGGCCCGCGACAACGCAGACGGGTCCCCCATCAGCTTGTGATCTTCGTCGACCATTTCACGCAGAACTTTCACTTCTTCAGGTGTGGCATGGCGTGCGGCCAGCTGCGCGGCCAAACCCTCAAGTTCTGCCCGCACCACGTAAAGCTCTGCCAACTGATTATGATCCAGCGACGCAACAATCAGGCTTCGCCCATCACGGGTCAAAAGACTTTGTGTCTCAAGGCGCTGTAACGCTTCGCGAATAGGTGTTCTAGATACGCCAAAACGGTCAGCAAGCTCACTCTCAACCAAGCGCGATCCGGGCTTGTAAACACCTACATCAATCGCATCGAGGATCAGGTCATATGCATCTTTTTGATTTGGTTTCAACATTTTGGCGTCCGTTCTTCGTGCGTTCCCTGACCCTAGCCCGACAGCTCGCACGCTGGCAACCCGTTTGCCATTGACCCACAGTGTGACACAAGTACGGTCCGCGGATGACACACAACCTTCGCGACGCTTTCAGTGATACCCAGACTTGGGTGTTTGACCTCGACCACACGCTTTACCCACCCGATGTTCCGCTGTTTGCCCAAATGGAAGTGCGTATGGTGGACTACATGTGCCGCGTTTTGCAGCTGGACCGTGACACAGCGAATGCCCTGCGCGCCAACTACTGGCGCGATCACGGAACCACATTGGCGGGCCTCATGGCAGAGCATCAGATTGATCCGGACCCGTTTCTTTGGGACGTGCATCAGCTTGATTTCAGCGTTGTCCCCCAAAGCCCAACCCTACGCGATCTGATCACGCGGCTGGATAACCGCAAAATCATCTACACCAACGGAACCGCACCTTACGCTGAAGACGTAACCACAGCGCGCGGTATCGCGGGGCTGTTTGATGCAATCTACGGGGTCGAGCACGCGCATTACCATCCCAAGCCCAACCGCGCTGCTTTTGAAGCCGTTTTCGCACTCGACGGGTTCGACCGAGCGAAAGCGGTCATGTTCGAAGACGACCCCCGTAACCTTGAGGTCCCAAAGGAAATGGGGCTTACCACAGTGCTGATAAGTCCAACGCCCAACCACAGTGCCTTTATTGATTATCAGGCCGCTGACTTGGAAGAATTTTTGTCGCAGATCACCTAAGGCACCTTTCCCTCACCGCATCGCGGGCCTACTTTATAGGTATGGAACGTGCAAAAATCGACATTCTCATATCAGGCGGTGGCATCGCGGGGCTGACGGCTGCTGCTGCATTCGGCACGGCCGGATTTTCCGTAATTTGTGTCGATCCGACGGCCCCAGTGACCGAACGCAACACAGATGGAAGCGATCTGCGCAGTACCGCACTGTTGCAGCCCGCCCGCGACTTTTTGGAAACTGCAGGCATTTGGGCCAAACTCAACCCTCACGCCAGCCCCTTGCAAACGATGCGTATCGTGGATGCGGGCGGCGAAGTTGCAGAGCCCCGCCTCACCCGTGACTTTGACGCCTCCGATATTTCCGACAGGCCCTTTGGCTGGAACCTGCCTAATTGGTTGCTGCGCCGTGAAATGTTGGCCCGCCTTGATGAATTGCCGAACACCACGTTTCGGCCGGGCGTCGGCACCAAAACACTACTTACACGCCAAAGCGAAGCGCTTGTCAGCCTTAGCGATGACACTCAGGTATCTGCACGTCTGGTGATTGGCGCAGATGGCCGCAACAGCCCTGTGCGCCGCGCCCACGGGATTGGGGCACGCACAACTCGATATGGTCAAAAAGCGCTGGCTTTTGCGGTCAACCATCCGATCCCGCATGAAGGTGTCAGTACCGAGGTGCATCGTACTGGGGGGCCGTTCACGTTGGTTCCGCTGCCAGATTACAACGGGATGCCGTCCTCGGCGGTGGTTTGGATGGAACGCGGCGCGCGCGCCAAAGAGTTTTATGAGATGCCCGAAGATGCGTTCAACGACGCCATGTCAGAGCGGTCCTGCCACCTTTATGGCTCGCTGACCCTTGCGAGCCGGCGCACAATTTGGCCAATAATCAGCCAAATCAGCGATCGTTTTTATGCAGAACGCACCGCCCTTATCGCCGAAGCCGCCCATGTTGTGCCGCCGATCGGTGCGCAGGGTTTGAACATGTCCATCGGGGATATGGCGGCGCTGTTGGAGTTATCTCTGCGGGACCCATCCAAGCTGGGTGAGCCTGAGATGCTCGCGCAGTACGAACGTAAACGCATGACTGAAGTCAAAGCGCGGGTAACCGGTGTCGACGCGCTTAACCGTGCCTCAATGATGGCAGCGCGGCCTTTGCGCGATGCGCGCGCCGCGGGGGTTGCCACGCTTTATTCGCTGGCGCCGGTTCGCAAAACGCTGATGCAGCTCGGTCTTGGGGCGCGCGGCTGATACCGCTGCGAAGCTACATGTCACAACGGACCGGGCAAGCGCTGCTCTGACAAAAGCACGTTGGCCTCAACATCACCTGCACCGGGAAGGGTCATGATACGGCGCCGCAAGATGCGCTCAAAATCAGCCAAATCCCGTGCAACCACCCTCAGCCGGTAATCATAAAGCCCCAACATATGCTCGGCCGTTTGCACTTCGGGAATTGCGATAACTGCGCGCTCAAAATCATCCAGGCTGACACGCCCTTTGGTCGCCAGCTTAACGCCCAAAAACACCGTAACACCAAAACCCAACTTTTCGGCATCAAGCTTTACGCGCCGTCCTTTGAAAACGCCTGCCGCTTGTAACTTTTGCAATCTGCGCCACGTGGCTGGTTGGCTCAGCCCCAAATCACGGCCCAACGCACCCGCAGATTGTGTAGCGTCACGCTGCATCGCCTTGACCAAAGCCATATCGATCGCGTCCCAGCTCACAACGGCAACCTTTCATCTGATTTTAGCGTCGACACCAACATCAACGCCTCAATATCCGAGATATGTGGCAGTGTTAGGATGCGGTCCCGGTAAAGCATCTGATAGTGTGCCATATCCCGCGCGACCACAAAAAGCCGCACATCTACGCGCCCCAAAAACGTCTGAATTTCAGTGACTTCAGGCACATCACGGGCGGCGGCCTGAAATTCGTCAAACGCACGCGCTTGGGTTTTATCAAGGGTGATGCGCAACGAAACGGACACCTCAAATCCAAGTGCCGCCCAATCGACCACAGCCTCTTGCCCACGGTACAGCCCAGCATCACGCAACTTATCAAGCCTGCGGGTCACTTTAGCGGCCGTCAGACCACACCGGTCAGCAATTTCATGCATTGCTGCATCTGGCGTGTACTGCAACGTGCGCAGAATGCGTCTATCAAGGTCATCAAGCATGAATTTATCTATAAAACAATTTCCGACGAATGAAACTGTCGAAAATAGTCACAAAAATTATATTTCTAACATCGCAATTGTCTTGAACAGGTCGTAGAAGGTTCTCAGACATTCACAAAGCACTCAGACAAAGGAATTTGATATGCGCGTTTATTATGATCGCGATTGCGATGTTAACCTGATCAAAGACAAAAAAGTAGCCATCCTCGGTTATGGCAGCCAAGGCCACGCCCACGCGCTTAACCTGCGCGATTCAGGTGCGAAAAACCTTGTTGTTGCTCTGCGCGAAGGCTCACCTTCCGCGAAGAAAGCCGAAGGCGAAGGCCTAAAAGTTATGGGCATCGCCGAAGCCGCAGCTTGGTGTGATGTGATCATGTTCACAATGCCCGACGAGCTTCAGGCAGAAACATACAAAAAATACGTCCATGACAACATCAAGCCAGGCTCCGCAATCGCGTTTGCCCACGGCCTGAACGTACACTTTGGTTTGATTGAGCCAAAAGAAGGCGTCGACGTGATCATGATGGCTCCCAAAGGCCCAGGCCACACAGTACGCGGCGAATACACCAAAGGCGGCGGCGTGCCATGCTTGGTAGCGGTACATGAAAACGCATCAGGCAAAGCGCTTGAAATCGGTCTGTCATACTGTTCCGCAATTGGTGGCGGCCGTTCAGGCATCATCGAAACCAACTTCCGTGAAGAGTGCGAAACTGACCTCTTTGGTGAGCAGGCAGTCCTTTGTGGTGGCCTTGTTGAGCTGATCCGCGCAGGCTTCGAAACACTCGTTGAAGCAGGCTATGCACCAGAAATGGCGTATTTTGAGTGCTTGCACGAAGTGAAGCTTATTGTTGATCTGATCTATGAAGGCGGCATCGCCAACATGAACTACTCAATCTCCAACACAGCTGAGTACGGCGAATACGTCAGCGGCCCACGCGTGCTGCCATACGACGAAACAAAAGCCCGCATGAAAGCGATCCTGACAGACATCCAAACAGGTAAATTCGTGCGTGACTTCATGCAGGAAAACGCTGTTGGTCAGCCGTTCTTCAAAGGCACACGTCGCATCAACGACGAGCACATGATCGAAGAAACTGGTGCGAAACTGCGCGAAATGATGCCGTGGATTTCTGCTGGCAAAATGGTCGACAAAGAAAAGAACTAAGGTCTCTTACCTTGTTCACTTGGGCCTCCGCATCTGCGGGGGCCTTTTTGTTTGTGTTTGCCTGCACAGGCGCATTTAACTCTCGCCACTGGACCAAAGCGCGCCTAGTGTCAGCCCATGAGTAACACCATCCCTACCCCCGAAAATCCCGGTGCATTTAACTGGTTCCTGATCTGCTTTTTGGGCGTGATTTGGGGCAGCGCATTCATGAGCATCAGCGTGGCGCTACAAGAATACCCGCCATTTACTCTGGCAGCGCTGCGCGTCTTTTTCGGCGCAATTGTTTTGTGCATCATGGGCGTCATCATGGGCCAGCCAATCACGCGCATTCATCAGACCGCGGGGTTATCCGGATGGAGCTACAGCGCCGTCATTGGTTTTATCACCGTCACCGCACCGTTTTTGCTGCTGTGTTGGGGTATTCAATACGTGCCATCCGCGTTCGCTGGTGTCGCGATGGGGGCAATCCCGCTCATTATCCTGCCGCTTGCCTATATCTTCTCACCTGAGGAAGGCATCGGCCCACGTCGCATTATCGGTGTGGTGCTGGGCTTTGCTGGATTGGCGCTGCTGTTGGGAAAAGGCGCGCTTGAGACCACATCTGCCCAGACGTTTTGGGGACAGCTTGCCTGTCTTGCAGCGGCTGCGTGTTATGCGGTCGGCTCAATTATTACCCGGCGTGCGCCGCGCATCCCGCCCGTGGCATTCGCCAGTGGCACGCTAGCTGTCGGCGCTGCGATGCTTATCCCATTTGCGATTATTGCCGAAGGCATGCCACGTCTTAGCTGGAGTTTTGAGACCCTAACGGTCTTTTATCTTGCTGCCCTGCCAACCGGCTTGGCTGCGGCAATCCGTGTGATTGTTGTGCAATCAGCGGGCTCCGTCTTTATGTCACTGACGTCTTATCAAGTGCCAATCTGGTCAGCCGTGTTCGGGATCGTACTGCTTGGCGAGGCCCTGTCAGCACAGCTGTTCATCGCCCTCGCGCTCATCCTTTTGGGTATCGGGATCAGCCAATGGCGCAGCTTGGTTCTGGTCGCGCAAAGTATCCGCTCAAAGAAGTAACAGCCTAGACCACTTGTGCTGCTATCTCATCGACAACACCCTGCACCACTGCTTCAAGAAGGGTCGCATCTTCGCATTCGGCCATGACGCGGATCAACGGCTCAGTCCCTGATTTACGGATAAGTAACCGCCCCTTGCCAGCCAGATCAACCTCAGCCGCAGCAATCGCCTGCTGAACTGACGCGGCTTCAAGCGGCGCTGTTCCGCTTGGGTAGCGCACGTTTTTCAAAAGCTGTGGCACAGTCTCGAACGTACTCGACAGATCAGACGCGCTGTGACCGGTACGGATCATTTCACACATAAACTGCAGCCCCGCCAACAAGCCGTCGCCGGTTGTGGCATAGTCCGTCATCACAATATGGCCCGATTGCTCGCCGCCCAAGTTAAACCCGCCTTTGCGCATCGCTTCAACCACATGCCGGTCACCAACCGCCGTACGCAACAAGGTCATCCCGCGATCCGCTAGGTACCGCTCAAGACCAAGGTTCGACATCACTGTGGCAACCAAAGTACGCGCGTTCAAACGCCCTGCAGACGCCCATGAGCCTGCCAAAAGCGCCATCAACTGATCGCCGTCTGCAATGCGGCCCTTTTCATCGATGATCATCACGCGGTCTGCGTCGCCATCAAGACAAATGCCCAGATCCGCACCGTTTTCAATAACCGCTTGCGCCGCCATATGCGGTGCCGTTGAGCCGCAGTTGTCGTTGATGTTGAACCCATTTGGCGATGTCCCAACGGGGATCACATCAGCGCCAAGTTCCCATAAAATCTCGGGCGCCGTTCGGTGCGCCGCACCATTCGCGCAATCAATCACAACTTTCAGCCCTTGCAACGAGATACCTGCAAGCGATGTTTTTAGGCGCTCACCGTAGCGGAAACGCCCCTCATCAATTCGCTTGGCGCGGCCAATATTATCAGGTTGCGCGGGGCTGGTGCCTTCGTGAACCAGTTGTTCAATCGCGGCCTCTGCCTCATCTGACAACTTAAACCCATCAGGACCAAATAGCTTGATACCGTTATCCATATGCGGGTTATGGGAGGCGGAAATCATCACGCCCACATCCGCGCGCATCGATGTAGTCAACATCCCCACCGCCGGTGTGGGCACCGGGCCTAGCAGGAAACAATCCATGCCGGTGCTGGTAAATCCGGCCGTCAAAGCGTTCTCAAACATGTAGCCCGACAGACGGGTATCTTTGCCAATCACGACACGGTGACGTTTGTTGTCACGGCGAAAGTACCGCCCCGCCGCTGCACCAAGGCGCAAAGCCATCTCGACGGTCATAGGATATTGGTTCGCCGTGCCGCGCACCCCGTCGGTGCCAAACAGTTTCGTAGTCATATTTAGTACCCGTTAGCTACAAAATTGCGCCGGCCATATCAAAAGCTGCGCGTGTCGCCTCTATATCATGAACGCGGGTGATCTGAACCCCTTGCCGAAACCCTTCAAGCGCCACCGCGACAGAACCAATAACCCGCTGGTCCGCTTGGGGGGCATTTGTGATTGTGCCAATAAAGCGTTTGCGCGACGCCCCGAGCAAGATCGGGCACCCAAGGCTGTGTAGCACGCTCAGCCGTTTCAACAGCGCCAGATTATGCTCAAGCGTTTTGCCAAAACCAATGCCAGGATCGATCCAGATATCTGTGCGTGCAATCCCACACGCCACAGCCGCCTCAATGCGCTCAGACAAAAAGTCATACACATCGAGCACAACGTCATCGTACTGCGGATCGTCCTGCATCGTCTCCGGATCCCCGCTTGCGTGCATCAAGCAGATAGGCGCACGGGACGACGCGGTGACTGTGCCCATAGCCGGATCATGGGTCATCGCGTAGACATCATTGACCAAAGTCGCACCCGCCGCCAAAGCCGCCTCGGCAACATCTGCTTTTCGTGTGTCGATGCTGATTGGCGTGTGTGCTGTTGCGTCGTGGTTTCGCAAAGCTGCAATCACGGGAACCGTGCGCTCTATCTCAACGTGGCTGGGCACATAGTCCGCACCGGGCCGCGTGCTTTCCCCGCCGATATCCAGCATATCCGCACCAGCCTCCTGCATCGCAATCGCGTGGTTTATTGCTTCGTCAAAACCTTCGAACTTACTGCCATCGGAAAAGCTGTCTGGCGTGACATTGAGAATACCCATGATGTTGGCACGCGCCATATTAAGCCCCGCAACCTGCCCACGCGGGGACGTAAGACGCGATAGAACGTGATCTGGCACGTCAGCCGCCGGGATGATGCGCGGTATCGCGTTGCGGCTCATAACTTCTACGGTGTCGAACCACGTCCACCCACCCGCCAAAACATAGGCGCCGTTCGGACGGGCGATATCAGTCTGAACGATTGGGCGAAAATAGTCAGTCATTAGCCTTCGTGACACTCAAAGCTGTGCCGCATCGTCGGCATGACGTGTGACACGAATATCGCCAACTGCGGCATCCGCGGGCAACTCAGCGCCGATAAGCATCAATTCAGACGCGCTCATGTGGCGGGCAAACCAGGCTGCTAATGAAGGGCCATCAGATGGGGCCGTCGCGGGTCCTTCAACAGCATCGAGCACAATTTTAGACGGTGCCCATACGGCGATTTGGCCATTTTTCATTGACCAATCGAGCTCAGTCAACGTTCCAACCACCACGCATCGCGCGTCACGGGCGGCCAGCACCCAAGCGTTTTGTTCAATTGCCAGCAAATCAATCCGGCGTTGCGGCGCGCCAAGTGATACGGCCGGCGCGGTAGTCTCGCCCATGCCAACGCACAAGATCAAAGGCAATTCGCGCTTTGCAAGTGTATCAATCCAGCCGCTTAGATGCGTCGAATGAAGTGCCTCGTTTGACAGATAAACAACACAAGGGTGAACCGTTTCCGGCGCGTCCTCAACAACACTCAGCGACCTCGAGCGTACAATCTCAACCCCAAGGGCAAACGGCCCACGGTCCAGCTTTTGAATGCGTACAAAAGCACGCATCGCCTGTGGCTCAATCAAAATACGGTCCGCAATCCGTTCTGCCAAGGTTTCAAGCAGGTTCAACCGCTCGGCGGCCAGCTCAATGGCAACAGCCTCGGTAATGCGGTCGTAGGACAAAATCCGGTCCACATCATCGCCGATGGGCCCCTCAAGCGGCTTCACTTCCACCACGATATCAAAACGAACGCGCTGTGTTGTGCCACGCTCAAGCTGAAAAGCGCCAATCTCAACATCCACAATATGGTCGCGCACAGAGATACGGTCGAGCGGATGAACCGCAGTTGTCGCCTCGGAACGCTCGGACGGATGGGCAAAAGCCAGATGGATGTCGTTTGTCATGGCCGTGGGCATATCGCGGATAATTGCGTAGAACCAGACAGATTGCGACATGGGGGCAACCGTATACGGTGTTTGCTGGCCCGCGACCCAGATGCTAAGCAACGCCATGAACCAAGCGCCCTCCTCCTCCGCCGTGGCAACCGTGACCGTTGTTGTCATCGGCGTTCTGTGGGGGTTTTACTGGATGCCCGTCCGGTATTTACAAGACGCAGGCCTGCCCGGGGCTTGGGGTACATTCGGCATCGCCCTCGCGGCAACCTTTGTGTTGGGGATTTCAGTCCTGATTGCGCGCCCGAACGTTCCGCGTGATTGGCCCACTTACGGAGCATTGGCATTGGGCGGTGCAGCCTTCGCCATGTATTCGGTGGGCTTTGCCTATGGGCGTGTGGCAATCGTCATCCTGCTTTTCTTTTTGACCCCAGTCTGGAGCACCTTGATTGCACGTTTCATTCTGGGTCGTACAACCAGCGTAACCCGCCTTGCAGCAATTGTGATCGGGCTGCTTGGGCTTTTTGTGATGCTCGGCGCGGATGGTGGGGTACCGTTACCGCGTAGCATCGGGGACTGGCTTGCGCTGGCGTCTGGCATCTGCTGGTCCCTTTCGAGCACGATCATTCATGAGCGTGAACCGATCAAACCGCTGCTTGCGGCTTTCGCATTTGCCAGTGGTGCGGCAGTGCTTTCGGGTGTTTGTATCTTGGCCCTGCCAACGCAACCGCTTGACCTTAGCGTGCTAACACCGCCGACCCTTTTGATCACAGCTGTTACCGGCACGCTTTGGTGGGGTGTCTCTATGGCAGGTCTGATGTGGGCAACGGCCCTGCTCGAACCTGCGCGCGTCGGCATCTTGCTGATGAGCGAAGTGCTGATCGGCGCGCTTTCTGCCGCTTTTTTAGTCGGAGAGCCATTGCTTCCGTTCGAGCTGATCGGCGGCGCGTTGGTCCTAAGTGCTGCAATTCTCGAGGTCTGGCCTACAAAGGCCAGACAGCCCTAACTGCCGTAGCTTTGACGATAAAAATGGTGAAAGCCAATTGTCGCGGTGCGCGGATAGACCCGTGCCCAGTTAGGCCGCACGCTTTTGGTATGATAATGGGTCGCACCAGCAGTCAGCGCTGGAAGGTTGCCTTGCAACGTTAGCTTGGCGATCTTGCCAACACGGGTCCATGCCCGTGGCTCGCCGATGATTTCTTTCTTGCCGTCGCAAGTATAGGTGAACTGACACGCAAACTTACGGCCTGTCCCTTGATTAATAACGCCACACACAGTGTTGGGATATTTAGCAGACTTAACGCGGTTCATAATGACCTCGGCCACTGCAAATTGGCCTTTCACGCTTTCGCCGCGCGCCTCAAAATAAAGCGCCTCTGAGAGACATTTCCAACTTTCACCTCCTGAAGCGGCAGGCAATTGCGCCAAATAACTGCGCTCGTACGCGACGCCGAGCAACCCGCTGGGCCGGCGCTTTGGCAGCAAAGACACCTGAGGGGCAGCAGTCAGCGTATCAAGCCGGTTTGACGGGACCATCTGAAAAGCCGCATTTTCAGTCTTTAGAAGACCAACAATATGCGCTGAAACCTTGAGCGCTGTGCCATCGGCCGCCTCAGCATCGCGGGTCTCAGCGATAACGCCAAAACCGGCAACGAGAGCCAAAACACTGCAAACGCGCTGAGCGCGTGAGATCAAAGAAGTTCGGGGCATGCGCCATCCAGAGTTGTTTCAAGGGCAGACAGCACAGCCAATACATCTATAAATAAGGCTTAAATGCGCGTCTGAGGCGGGCTGTTAAGCCAATTCAGCATACAAATCTACCCCCCGTTCCTGACTAGGCGGTATGCACGGGATGCAAATCGTCGCAGTGCAGCAAAAGGTTTAGGAAAACCAATATGTTCCAAACAAAAGCTGGAAACTTAGCTTGGGCGGCCCAACGCCAATTGCGCCGCGATCAGCCGTGCAACAGGAACCCGAAACGGAGAGCAGGACACGTAATCGAATCCCTGCGCGCGCGCAAATGCCATCGCTGGTGCCGATCCACCGTGCTCGCCGCAGATGGACAATACCACGTCTTTTGCAGTCGCCCGCCCACGGTCTGCACCAATTTGTACCAACTCGCCCACACCTTCTTCGTCGAAATATTGAAACGGATCTTCTGCGAAAACTTGTTGCTGCACATAGGTCGACATAAACCGGCCCGCATCGTCACGAGACAAGCCATAGGTCATTTGTGTCAGATCGTTCGTCCCAAAGGACAAAAACGCGGAATGCTGGGCGATGTCGCCTGCGCGCAAAGCCGCGCGCGGCGTTTCAACCATCACGCCCAGCTTATAGTCAAATGTCTGGCCCGAGCTGACCATCACGGCCGATGCAACCGCATCGATGCGAATTTTCAACAGCTCAACTTCACGTTTGGCACTGACCAAAGGCAACATGATTTCAGGCGTCACCGCATGGCCGCGCTGATGCGCTGCCGCCGTTGCCTCAAAAATCGCCTGGGCTTGCATATCGTAAATCTCGGGCAACGTGATCCCAAGGCGCACCCCGCGCAAACCCAACATTGGGTTGAACTCTGACATCTGATCTACCCGCGCAATCACATCTGACAGCGGCAGGTTCATAGCTTCTGCCAAATCGCGCATGCCATCCCGATCCGACGGCAAAATTTCATGGAGCGGCGGATCAAACAGCCGGATACACACGGGCAAGCCCGCCATGATCTCAAACAATTGTCCGAAATCATCCCGCTGCATTGGCAACAACCGCTCAAGCGCCGCACGGCGGTCCTCAGAGGTATCTGCAAAGATCATCTCGCGCATCACGGTAAGGCGGTCACCGTCAAAAAACATGTGCTCTGTACGGCAAAGCCCAATGCCTTCCGCGGCGAAATTACGGGCGGTTTGCGCATCCGCAGGGGTATCCGCGTTGGCCCGCACGCCAATATCGCGCACCTCATCGGCCCACCCCAAAAGCGTTTGAAAGGCCCCATCAAGAGAGGGCTCCACAAGAGTGACCTCACCCACCAAAACTTCGCCCGTGGTGCCATCAATCGTGATCTTGTCACCGGCCTTCAAGACAAGTCCATCTTGGGTGGTAAGCGTTTTGTCTCGGGCGGAAATACTCAGGCCCGCAGCCCCAACAATTGACGGCAGGCCAAGACCGCGGCCGATCACAGCCGCGTGGCTTGTCATGCCGCCCCGCTCGGTCAAAACACCCGCAGCCACGTTCATTCCACGAATGTCTTCGGGCGCAGTTTCACGGCGCACCAATATGCATTTCTCGCCTTGCGCCGCAAGCGCCTGCGCCTCATTGGCAGAAAATGTGATTTGCCCCATTGCAGCACCTGGCGATGCAGCAAGGCCCTTTGCGACCACATTCCGGTCAGTGCCAGCCGCAACTTGGCGGTGCAGCAATTCTGACAACATGTTGGGCGGAATACGCAGCAACGCATCCTCGCGCGCGATGATTTTGTCTTGTGCCAAAGCCACCGCCACATTCACAGCCGCGCGGGCGGACCGTGTTACGCGGATACCATCAAGGATGAACAGCTCTCCGTCTTGGATGGTAAATTCATGCTCCATTTCCTCGCGCAGCTTACCGCGCGAAGTCTCCATATGCGCCAAAAGCTGCGCATATAACTCGGGATGACGCTCCTCCAGAGAGGGGCCGCGCGCGTCTCGCGTCAGGTATATCGCACGGTCGGCATCCATTGCATCGCGCCCTTGGCTTTGGCCCAAGAACCGACCGCAAATCATCCGCTCACCGGTCGTTTGGTTGATGCCCATGATCACACCAGAGCCGCAATTGCCCCGCCCGACGCCAAGCTTCATCTCTTGCACAACAAGTCCCAAGCCCGCATCTGCCGGCGCGCCTTTTGCTTGGCGCAGCAAATGTGCAGTTGTGCCTTCCCAAGCACGCGCCATGGACCGCAGAACCTCGCCCAATTGTTGCTTGGGGTCTTGCGGGAATACTTCATCAGTTTCGGCAAAATACGCGCGTAACGCATCATCAAGCGCCTCGCGCGGGCGCTCAATGGGTTGGGTGAACTCATCAGGATCAAGGCGCGCCACATTGACCGCATAGGATTGCACGAACCGCAAATACATCAGCGCGGCGGCGTCTGTGCCAATCTCATCAGACAGTCCCGTAAAACGCGCGTCATTCATACCAATGTTTAGAACTGCTGACGGCCCCCCCCAATCACTGTCTTGGCTGGACGGGCGCACACTAAAGAGAGCGTCTTGCGCAAATTCCGCCAGAATAGCGCCCAAGTCTGGGCCCATACCGTTGGCAATCGCGCGGACAGTTTTGAACGGTAGCGCCACAGTACGTGGCACAGGCATGTCGAGGCGGATCAGACGCTGCAAGCATTTTGCCCGCCCGCCGTGGGTGTCAGCAGCCATGGTTGCTTGCGCTGAGATGACCGTGAAGTCGTTGATTTCGATAGCTTGCTGCATCGCCGCATCCCGTTCAGTTGGCCGCAGCATAGGGGCTTTTTGGCAAGGAACAAGTACTTGCTCCTTGCCGTTTAATCACACAGTTCCAGCCACCCGAGCCGTACCGCGCTATCCCTCGATACGGGTCAGGTCAGCCACCGCACCGCAGGTTGTGCGGATACGGCTTAGCAGGTTCAGGCGGTTTCGGCGAATAATTTCGCTATCAGCATTGATTTTCACATCGTCAAAGAACGCATCGATTGGTGCACGCAACTGCGCCATTGCCGACATTGCAGCAGCAAAATCACCACTTTTCATTGCCGATGCAATCGCAGCGTCAGCGGTGTCCAAGGCTCCGAACAAGGCTTTCTCTGTGTCGGCTTCTGCAAACTTGATGTCTGCCCCGAAGGAGTACTCCACCCCGTCTTTAGCTTCCGCTTGGCTGAGGATGTTGTTGGCGCGCTTGAACCCTTGGATCAGGTTTTCTCCGTCATCGGTTTTTAGCGCGTCCGACAACGCGCGTGCGCGTTTGACCAACAAGTTCAAATCATCGTTGCCGTCCATCGCCGTGCACGCATCAATGATGTCATGGCGAATGCCTTGATCGCGCAAGTAGACTTTCAGGCGGTCGTGGAAGAAGGCCAATAGATCAGAGGCATCTGCATCTGCGTGCGCTGCTGAAATGATATCGCCAAGGGGCAAAGTCAGGTCGTTTTCAAGAATTAGACGAGTCACACCCAATGCCGCACGCCGAAGGGCAAACGGATCTTTGGAGCCTGTCGGTTTTTCATCAATCGCCCAGAAGCACGCCAGCGTATCCAGCTTATCTGCAAGGGCAACGGCCACTGACACAGGCGCAGTTGGCACCGCATCAGTCGGACCGAGAGGGGAATAATGTTCTTGTGCTGCGGCTGCGATTGCCTCGGACATACCAGCGGCCGTGGCGTAATAGCGCCCCATAAGCCCCTGCAATTCGGGGAACTCATAAACCATTTCCGAGCTTAAGTCAGCTTTGGCAACACCTGCCGCCTGTTCTGTCTCGTTGGCATTAGACCCGGTTACATCCGCCAAACGGCGCGCCAAGGCGACGATCCGTGTAATGCGGTCTGCTTGTGAGCCCAGCTTGTTGTGGAACGTCACATTGCTTAGCGCATCGGTCCAAGGTGCCATGCCTGCTTTGGCGATGCGCAAGTCATTTTCCCAAAAGAATTTTGCATCAGCCAAACGGGCCGACAGCACTTTTTGGTTGCCCGCCAGAATAGTTGCACCATTGTCGGCTGTTGCGATGTTGGCCACGGTTACAAACCGTTCAATGCGGCCCGTTTTGGTGCTGCGAACCGAGAAGAACTTTTGGTGCTCGCGCATGGAGGTCTGCAAAACCTCCGCTGGCAATTCAAGAAAGTCCTCATCAATTGTGCCCATCAACACAACCGGATGCTCTACAAGGTTAGCAACCTCGGCCAACAGGCCCGCATCTTCGATAACTTCAAAACCGCCCGCAAAGGCTTGGTTAGTGGCATCTTGCCAAATCGCGTCAGACCGCTCAGCCGCGTCCAAAACCACATGAGCGCGTGAAAGCTTGCTTGTGTAATCATCGAATGACGAGACAGCAAACGCGTCAGGCGCATGAAAGCGGTGACCCCGTGTGGTGTTAGAAGAAACGATCCCTTCAACCTCAAGAGGGACCACACGTGCTCCCTCTTCATCGCTGAGAATACACAGGATTGAATGAAGCGGCCGGACCCATTTCAGATTGCCAGCCCCCCACCGCATGGATTTCGGCCACGGAAAGTTGCGCACCGCAGCTTCAAGAACTTCAGCAATGACATCTTCTGCCAAACGCCCTGGTTTATGGATTGCCGCAAAATAGACCTCTTTCTTGCCAACAGTCCGCACTTCAAGATCATCTTTGCTGACACCAGCACCGCGCAAAAACCCTTCGATTGCTTTGTCGGGTGCGCCAACGGCGGGACCTTTGCGTTCTTCTACAGTCGGTTTGCTTTGCGCCAGCAACTCGCCCACAGCCAAGGTCAAACGACGTGGGGTGTGAAAAGCCGCGGCCCCCGCATAGGTCAACCCTGCCTCAACCAAGCCACCTGTAATCAGCTTTTGCAGGTCCTTTGCGGCACGCGCTTGCATGCGCGCTGGAATTTCTTCGGAAAAGAGTTCAATCAAAAGATCGGGCATATCGGGTCCTTAATCGCGGGTCGCGAGGGTATCTTTTCGTTTCGGATCAAAGGGCAGCAAACTGCGGAATTCCGCGCGCGCCCAAATAAATTGGTGTGGCCAAAATCACTGAAGGGTCTCCGGCGGTGTTGGGCAACCCTCAGGCGCGCGACGGCCGTCAAAAACCACCTCGCCGCAGCCGTTGATCTGGTGCCAGACAAAGCCGCGCCCATCAGACATGATGCCTACCACACGGTCGATCCCGTATTGCACGTTTGCTTCGCCCAAATACGCCGTTGCTGTGCCATCTTCCAGGGCAGCACCAATCGCATCCGCATCAAAGCACTCAAACCAATCGGGCGCCACACGGGGCTCGGCCGCGTCATAGATTTTGTAGGTTTCCGTCAGCATCGCCTCTGACATCTGCGTGGTAAAGCATGCGCGGTACCGAAGCGGTGAGCTGTCTGCATCAATCGCTTGAAAGTCTGCAAACAAAATAGGCTCGGCCACATCACTGGTCACAGGGGTCAGTTCAACACCGCCGTCCGTGACCTCATCATAAAAAGCGTAAACCTGAAGATAATAGAGCGCGATACCCGCGATGAGAGCACTCACGACAATGGCCGATATTGCGATGCGTGCGCCATTCATGCCTCAGCCGCCTTGTATCCGCCCGCCTCAGTTTGCACGAACGCATCTGCGCATCGCTTGGCCAGCGCACGAACACGCCCGATGTAGGCCTGCCGCTCGGTCACCGAAATGACGCCGCGCGCATCCAGCAGGTTGAACACGTGTGACGCCTTGATGCACTGATCATAGGCGGGGTGCGCCATCACGATGCGCTTGCCCGTTTTTGGATCCTCGTGCGGCTGCGCCAAAATCGCTTCGCACTCGGCCTCGGCGTCTTTGAAATGCTGCAAGAGAGTTTCGGTGTTTGCCACATCAAAGTTCCAGCGCGCATACTCTTCTTCGGTTTGCTTGAAGATGTCGCGGTAGCTCAGCGGGATTGGCGCGGAGGGGTCGTTGAACGGCATATTCATCACGTGATCGATGCCCAAAATATACATGGCCAAACGCTCAAGCCCGTACGTCAGCTCGCCTGAAACCGGCTTACAATCATGCCCGCCAACTTGTTGAAAATACGTAAACTGCGAGACTTCCATACCGTCGCACCACACTTCCCAGCCAAGACCCCAAGCGCCCAGCGTGGGGCTTTCCCAGTCGTCCTCGACAAAGCGAATATCATGCAAGCTCATGTCGATGCCAATTGCCTTCAATGAGCCGAGGTAGAGGTCCTGCAGATCAGAAGGCGATGGTTTGATCAGCACTTGATACTGATAGTAGTGCTGCAAACGGTTCGGGTTTTCACCATAGCGCCCATCTGTTGGCCGGCGCGAAGGCTGCACATAAGCCGCTGCCCACGGTGTGTCCCCAAGAGCGCGCAGCGTTGTGGCAGGGTGGAACGTGCCCGCGCCGACTTCCATGTCATAGGGTTGCAATATCGCGCAGCCCTTTGAGGCCCAGTAATTTTGCAGCCGCAGGATGATTTCTTGGAACGAACGCGGGGTATCAAGCGCTGGTGTAGTCATGGCGAACCGCCTATCAAAACAGAGTTGCCTGACCCATAAAGCGTGCCCCAACAAGGGTCAACCGGCGCCCGTAAACTTGGTTCTACGCGCACCTTGTGATCTGGATAGATTGCGGGCAATCTTGCTGGGATACGTAGCCGGACCGCTGGTCCAATTTTCAAGAGTGAGACCTTATGCGCCCTATTACTGCCGCCTGTTTTTTCGCATGCTCAACCGCCTTGACTGCCTCCCTGCCCGCGTTGGCACAGCAGACCATTTCAGGGCAAACCGCACCGGCTGCACAAGTCACGCCACAAGAAAGCAGCTGGATCCAGATTGAGGCGCAATCAACCCTTTTGGGCGCGCAAGACCGGATACGCGACTACGGACAGACCTTCCCAAATGTGGCGGGCTTCGACCTTGGGTCGGGCTGGTACGGTATCTTGTTGGGGCCATATACCGCTGAGGACGCCCGCGCGGCCCTGCGCCAATTGCGCCGCGACGGGTTGGTGCCCCGCGACAGCTTTGTGCAATTTTCGTCTCGCCTTCAGCAGCAGTTTTTCCCGATCGGCGCACAATTTGCCGAGACTGCGGCCGCGGCTCCGGCCACTACTCCGGAGGTAGGTGAGCCGACACCAACACAGGCGCCAACAGTAACGCCGACACTTGAAACAGCTGAGCTTACCCCAATTCCACAGGCATACATTCCCGATGAAACGCGCGCCGAGGCGCAAAGATCAGAACGGCTTTTATCAAGGGACAACAAAAAAGAACTCCAACGCGCGTTAGCGTGGGCAGGTGTTTACGCAGCAGCTATTGACGGATCCTACGGGCGCGGCACACGTGGTGCGATGCGCGCATGGCAAGCACAGCAAGGATTTGACGAGACTGGCATTTTGACCACCGGCGAGCGGGCCATTTTACTTGAACAATTCAATGCGGTTTTTGAGGGGCTTGGTCTTGAGGTGGTGCGCGAAGCAAAAGCGGGCATCGAAATGCTGGTGCCTACGAATATTGTGAGTTTTGACGCCTACGCGCCACCTTTTGCCCTTTTCACAGCGTCGGGCAACATAGAGCAAGCCCAGCTTTTGTTGATCTCGCAGGACGGGGCAGAACCTGAATTGCGCGGGCTTTACGACATCATGCAGACCCTTGAAATTGTTCCGTCTGACGGCGCGCGGCAAATTCGTGACGACACTTTTGAGATGGAAGGCATTGGGGATGATTTCATCAGCTACACTTTTGCGGAAACGAAACGCGCCAAGATCAAAGGCTTCACGCTGATCTGGCCCGCCGGTGACGAGCCGCGCCGCGCGCGGATTGTTCAGGGCCTCAAAGACAGCTTCACACCGATTGAAGGGGTGTTGGACCCCACTTTGGGTGATCCTGCCGAGCAGGCAATTGATCTGGTCGCGGGTCTTGAAATACGCCAACCGCTGCGGGCAGGATCAGGCTTTTTCATCGATGATCAAGGTACGGTACTGACCCATGCCGCAAACGTCGCGGGATGCGGGCGTATTTCATTAAACGATCGCTACACCGCAACATTGGCGAACCCAAGCACCACAGGCACCGGTGAGCTTGCCGTGCTCATACCCATTGAGCCGCTTGCCCCTGCATCCTATGCGCAGCTTACGGGCGACCCCATTCGGCTTGGGCAAAGCGTTGCAGTTGCGGGATACCCCTATGGCGGTGTGTTGCGCGCGGCGACACTGACGTTTGGAACACTGCAAGACCTGCGTGGATTGCAAGGTGAGGCTGACCTAAGCCGCCTGTCTATGCTGGCCGGAAGGGGCGATATCGGCGGGCCCGTTGTGGCAAACAACAACGCGGTGATCGGCATGCTGGCCCCCCGCCAAAGCCCAAGCGCGCAAGCTCTACCTGCGGATGTGCAATTTGCAATCAACAGCAGCACTTTGGTTGATCTTGCAAAAGCGGCTGATGTTACGATTGAGGCCCCAAACAGCGCAACGGAGCGCCTTTCGCCAGAGGAGCTGACGCTACAGGCCCGCGAATTTACCGTTCTGGTGCAGTGTTGGGAATAATCAGTTGCGCCAAAAACGCAGGGTCAGCATGGCATAGACCGCCATCAACTCAAGGCGTCCGATGACCATCGCCGCAATCATGATCCATTTTGCGGCCACGTTGATATCACCGTAATTGCCCGCAGGTCCAATTTTGTCCCCCAAGCCAGGACCAATATTGGCCAAAGTCGCAACGGCACCCGAAACCGATGTGGTAAAATCCAAGCCAGTCAGGCCAAGCAACACGGCCACAACGCCCAAAGTTACGACAAACACCATGAAAAATGCCATGACCGAGTTTACCACGTCTTCCTCAATCGCACGGCCTTCGTAGCGAGGCGTGAAAATACCGTGAGGCGAGTGGATTGCGTTGATTTGCGCACGTATCGAGGCAAACAGCAGCTGGAACCGGAACACTTTGATCGAACAAGAGGTCGAGCCAGCACAGCCCCCGACAAGTCCAATGAAAAAGATCACGGCAATAGGAAAACTGCCCCACTGCATGTAATCCGCGCTGGAATAACCAGTGCCCGTCATGATGGACGTGACGTTGAAAAGCGCCTTGCGCAACGCCTCTTCGGAAAAGCCCCCCTGTGACCAGAGCCACATCGTTACGGCCGCTACGCCAACAGCCAGAATGATCAAGAAGCCGCGGATTTGCGCATCCCGCAACAGCGCAAGATTATCACCTGAGATAAGCTGTACATAGCGCACAAACGGCAAGGCAGCAGCGATCATGAACACGACGGCTACATACTCGGCAGCGGCGGGAAGTGCGCTGAACGAGGCGTCATAATTAGAGTGCCCGCCCGTGGAAACCGTTGTCATGGCATGCATAAACGCATCCATCCCCGACAGCCCACATGCCAAATAAGCAATGATCGCAGCGGCTGTAATCGAGATGTAGATCACGGAAATTTTGCTCGAAATCTCTGTGGCGCGGGGTAGGATTTTGCCAAAAGTATCAAAAGACTCTGAGCGGAAAATCTGCATGCCTCCAACGCGCAACTCAGGCAGAAAGACCATTGCCACAACAATAATCCCGATGCCCCCAAGCCACTGCAACGCACCGCGCCAAATGTTGATCCCCACAGGCAGATCACCCAAGCCAGAAAAGACAGTGGCGCCCGTGGTTGTCAGGGCAGACATGGCCTCAAAAAACGCATCCGTAGGACTTGCTTGGGTTGCGCCGAAATAAAAAGGTAAAGCCCCAAACAGTGGCAATGCCAGCCAAACAAAAGTGGTCAGAATGAATGTCTGCTGGATGGTGAGGCCGCGATGATCCGCATTAGCGCAGCTTTGTGCGATAAGCCCACCTGTGAAAACAGTGATGATCGCGCTTTCCAAAAAGGCCATCCAATTGCGGTCACCGGCGTACAAATCCACTGCCATGGGAAGCAGCATCGCGCACCCCAAAGCGGCCACCAAAAGGCCAATGACATAACCGATAGGACGCAGATCCAACATGGTCAGAAGGGTTGGACCCTGCGCCATGGGGTGTCAAGGCAGCATGCATGACTAGGGTCGCAAGCGGGCACCACAGCTTTGTTCTAGCCTACGTGAAACAGCGTGGCGAAGAGCTTGGGATCGATGCTGTCTGACGCAAAGGTATCGCCTTCAAAAAGAACACTGACCGCATCGTGGCTGTGCAGGCTTTCTTGGTGGCTGGCAATCACGCGGAAGTCGCCAACGCGCGGGTCAGCTTGCAATTGCTCACAAAAAAGCCGCGCGGCGTCTTCAACAAAAATGGGGTTGGCCGCGTTCAGTTCCGCAAAAGCTTGTTCGTCTTCACGCTTGACCATGACTTGTGTCTCAGTTGGCACGGCGCGGCGGGCCATTTCGATCAAATCCTCAAACCACAACACCTGCGCATCATTTTCAAGCGCCACCGAAATACGCGCAACCGAACGTTGGCTATGCGGCGTTGCCAGTTGTCCGCGGGTTTGGCGGGCATGCTCTGACAACTCAAGCGAACAAGGGCACGTTGAGGAATAGACGTAATCCAGGTGCACGATCTTTTTGCGCACGCCTGCTTGTTCAACCAACTCAAGCGCGATGTCATAATACTGATAGCCAGACAGCCCCGACCGCAAAGAGGCAACTTTCATAGGGAAGGAAAAACGCATCTGGATACGCGCGTCGAAGCTTTCCAAATCGGTTTTATACGCATCAAGAGTTCGGTCAATCACATCAAAGCTAAAGGTCTCATCAGCGGATTGATAAAACGTGCGCATAATGCGCGACATGTTGATGCCTTTTTTCTCAGCATCAAGGCTGACGGTGCCCGTAACAGATGTCTCAAGGGTCAGATCGCCGTTATCACGGGTCCGAAACCGAATTGGCAGGCGGAAGTTACTAATGCCCACATGCTGAATTTGACGTTTAGCACCGCGGATAAGGGATGTGGGGCCGTTTTGGAGATCAGGCAGCGATGCTTTATACGCCGCGTCCACCGTAAACTCGGCCGGATACTGATGCGACAAGTCTGGATAATCGGTGGGGGCATCAACAGTCAAACGCGCAACAGCCGGATCAAGATCGCTGCGTTCAACATCTGTGGCGCCACCGGCCCACCGCCGCAAAACAGCAAGGGCCGCTTCGGCTTCTTCTCGGGTAGGCTCACGGTCCATATCGGGCGTGTGAAAGTTCATCTAAAGTCCCTCCCCTTGTTGGTTATCGGGCAACGCGAACCACTCAGACATAAGGGGCGTAGCACATATTACCAAACAATTACGTGACACAAACGGCTTTAGATCAGTTAAATGCGGAGTCTGACGCTTAAATTTGCGCCAACGCCTGTTCAAGATCAGCGATCAAATCGGCAGTATGCTCAAGCCCGACCGAGATGCGAACAAGCCCCTCCGTGATGCCCAATGCGTCTTTTTGCTCTTGGGGCAAACGCTGATGCGTCGTGAAAGCAGGTGGGGTGACGATTGATTTTGCATCGCCCAAGTTGTTTGAAATGGTAAATACTTCAAGCGCGTTCAGCATCGCATAGCTGGCGTCTTTGCCGCCCCGCACATCAATGGCTAAAACTGTTCCACCCGCGCCAAGCTGTTTCATGCAAATGTCATACTGCGGATGGCTGGGCAAACCGGGGTAGATAACCCGCTCCAGACGCGCATCGCCTTCCAGAACCTTAGCGATTTCCAAAGCACTTTGCGTTTGTGCGCGCACACGCAGATCCATCGTCTCAAGCCCTTTAAGCAGCGTCCACGCATTGAACGGCGACATCGCACCGCCTGTGTGCTTTAGATACGGTTCAAGTGTTTTGCGAATGTAATCGCGACTGCCCAGAACGACACCACCCAGAACACGGCCCTGACCGTCAATGTGTTTGGTCGCGGAATAGACCACCACGTCGGCCCCTTGCGCCACAGCGTCAGAGAAGACAGGCGTTGAGAACACATTGTCCACCACAACATAGGCGCCCACCGCGTGGGCCAGTTTGGACACCGCAGCAATGTCGATCACTTCCAGAGCAGGGTTCGAGACGGTCTCAAAGAAGGCCATTTTGGTATCCGGCCGCAGGGCCTCTTTCCATGCGTTCAGGTCAGTGCCGTCAATCAACGTGACCTCAACACCAAAGCGCGGCAAAATATCGTCGAGGATATAAAGACACGACCCAAACAACGCGCGCGCGGCCACGATGTGATCGCCTGCTTTCAGACCGGCCATCACGGCGCCGTTCACCGCAGCCATGCCGCTGGCCGTGGCAAAGGCATCTTCTGTGCCCTCAATCGCCGCGATGCGTTCTTCGAACATCCGCACGGTTGGGTTGCCATAGCGGGCATAGATAAACTCGTCCTCACCAAGCGAGACAAAGCGCGCCTCAGCGGCTTCAGCTGTGGGGTAGACAAACCCTTGGGTCAAAAACATCGCCTCTGAAAGTTCACCGTATTGGCTGCGGCGGGTGCCTGCGTGAACGGCGGCAGTGCGAGGATGTTTCTTTGTCATGTCATTTTCCTTCGGCGGGCCGTGGCCCAAATAAAAAACCCCACCGGTCAAGGGCGGGGTTGCAACGCTGGCACCTGACCCTCTTTAGCGGCATATTTAACGTGGCCCGCAATCCGGTAACAAATCGCCACGAAACTGTTCTATGCCAAGCCCGCTCGAGCCGTCAAGCATGGCCCTTGCACAATAAATCAAATCCGCCATTGTCTTGCTAAATTGTGATGACAGGAGCTTGCCCATGATTGATCTGTACTACTGGCCCACCCCCAACGGATGGAAAGTCAGCATTGCACTTGCAGAGATGGGCTTGCCGTTCAAACTGCATGAAATCAACATCGGCAAAGGCGATCAATTCGATCCCGCCTTTTTGCAAATAGCACCCAACAACCGCATGCCCGCGATCACCGATCCTGATGGGCCAGACGGTGTGCCGATATCTATTTTTGAAAGCGGTGCTATTTTGCAGTATCTGGCGCGCAAGACTGGCAAGTTCGGCGGCCCGACTAAGCGTGACCGCATCGCAGTAGATCAATGGCTAATGTGGCAAATGGGCGGCTTAGGCCCCATGGCCGGACAAGCGCATCACTTCCTAAAATACGCCCCGGCGATGGATCCGCCCCAAGATATTCCTTACGCTAAAGACCGCTACCGTGCAGAAACCGCGCGCCTTTACGGAGTGCTAGACAGGCAGTTGGCAAAACACGAATTTGTGGCAGGGGATTTTTATTCAATCGCCGATATGTCAATTTGGGGGTGGGCGTCTTTGTGGGAAGGCCAGCAACAGACGCTGGATGATAAGCCGAACTTACACCGCTGGCTTGAGACCGTCAGCGCACGGCCTGCTGTTATTGAGGGGCGTGCGCTGCTGGCTGAAAAGCGTGGCGATCATTCCAGCAAGGACGCACAAAAAGCGCTATTCAAAACGAAGTAGGCCACCGAGGTCAAAAATATGGGCGCGCCACTCAGTCCGCTTGATCTGGCTCGTCCATATATTTTTGCAATGCAATAATCTGCACCCACAGAAACGCAAACAGAGCAATCGGGAACCCGAATGTCTCGATCTTGACCCAAGCGTCCGTGGACATGGTCCGCCAAACAACTTCATTCGCAACTGCCAAAAGCACAAAGGCCGCTGTCAGCCGCTTGGTCAAAATCATCCAGCCCTCTTGGCGCATGGGCATCGCATCGCCCAGTACATAAGCCAGCAGGCTGCGCCCACGCAAAAGCCCACCGCCCAGAAGCACTGCAAAGACACCGTAAACAATGGTCGTCTTCATCTTGAAGAAGGTCTCGTTGTTGAACCACGCTGTCAGCCCGCCGAAGAAAATAACCATGAAGGCGGTGAAGACCTGCATCTTGCTCAACTCACCTGTCAGCACCCAAAGCGTACCCATTGCTGCTAGCAGGATTGGAATGAAAATCACTGCGGAGACGATAAAGCCCGAGTATTCAGTGCCCGCAAACGTAAAGCTGTCGTCTTTGATGCGAAGATAGATCAGGAAAAACGCGATTGTCGGCCCTAACTCAAGCACCTGTTTGACGATTGGATTGATTGGTTTTCCGGCCATTTGTTAGCCTCCCATTTCCACAATAACTGCACCAAGCGCAATGAGCGCCATCAAGCCTATCCGTCTTGGACCGACTGTTTCTTTCAAAAATATCCAGCCAATGAAAGCCGCAAAAACCGCTGAGGTTTCGCGCAGCACAGCCGCCTCGCCTACTTTATCAAGGCGCGTGGCCAACATCACCGCCCCAAAAGAGCCATAGGCAATAAATGCCCCCATCACCGAGCGCCCCATCAAACCTCGCACATCAGGCCAGTCTCCTTTACGGTAGCGCCACAGCATCAACAGCGGAAAATCCATCGATGTGAGTAAGAAAAACCATGCGATGAACGTGAATGGATCAGGCAATGCACGGATCGCGTAAGCATCATAAGTTGTATAGATCGCTACAAAAAGCCCCGTGCAGACTGCAAACCACAAAGCAGGGATTAGCGTATCGCGGCCACTATCAAGCCGGAAAAAGTTGTACGCAGCCAGTCCGAAAATACCCGCCACAAGTGTGAATACGCCCAACCACTGAACGATTGTGAAGACCTCACCAAAAATCAAATAAGCGCCGATTACAGTAAAAAGCGGCCCCGTGCCGCGCATCACAGGGTAGACAACTGTGTAGGCGCCGCGTGTGTAGGCCATGGCGATCAGCACTTTGTAGATCAAGTGGATAACCACTGCACCGGCCATCAACCACCACGCACCACCTTCGGGCCACGGCACCAAAAACAGCGCGACCGGCAGCGAAATAACAACCAAACAGGCATCAATCGACGCACGCGACAGCCAAGGATCAAAACGCCCTTTTTGCAGCGCTCCAAAGACCGCGTGCAAGAACGCCGCAGACAGCGCAAGAACAAGCGCAAGTTGATGCCCCGCTTCTGTTCCCTCCAGCGAGACCAACCATTCACTCATATTTATTTTTCGCTTCTAAACATCCGCGCCGGTCAAGGCCGCCGCAAATTCTTCGGGGTCAAACGGGGATAAATCATCAATCTGTTCACCAACGCCAATCGCATGAATGGGCAAGCCAAACTTATCGGCAAGCGCAACCAAAACGCCACCCTTTGCGGTGCCGTCCAGTTTGGTCATCACAAGGCCGGATACATCAGCCAGTTTTTGGAAAATCTCAACTTGGTTCACCGCATTTTGCCCCGTGGTCGCATCGAGCACCAACACCGTGTTATGAGGTGCATCAGGGTCTTTCTTGCGAATGACACGCACGATCTTTGACAACTCTTCCATCAAATCAGCGCGGTTTTGCAAGCGACCAGCCGTATCTATCATCAACAAATCAGCACCATCTGCCTCGGCCTTGATCATTGCGTCGAACGCAAGCGAAGCCGGATCAGATCCTTCGGGTGCGGTCAAAACCGGCACATCAGCCCGTTCACCCCAGACCTGCAATTGCTCAACGGCAGCGGCGCGAAACGTATCACCGGCGGCGATGACCACTTTTTTACCTGCATTTTTGAACTGAAGGGCCAGCTTGCCGATCGTCGTGGTTTTGCCAGACCCGTTTACGCCGACGACCAGAACCACTTGGGGCTTTTTAGCATAAAGTGGCATAGGTTTGGCGACAGGTTCCATGATCCGCGCCACTTCACCGGCAAGCAAGGACTTGATCTCAGCGGTCGACAGGCGCTTACCAATGCGGCCCTCAGCCATGTTTGCGGTGACGCGCAGAGCCGTATCAACCCCCATATCTGAGGCGATCAATAACTCCTCAAGCTGTTCAAGCATATCGTCGTCGAGCACACGTTTGCGTGCGGCAGTTTGCTTAGCGCTTCGGCCAAAGACACGGCCCAAAAAGCTTGGTTTTTCTTGTGGGGCAGCAGGTATTTCGACCTTGGGCGCCGCAACAGGCTCAGGCTCAGGCTCAGGCTCAGGCTCAGGAGTTTCGGTTTTAGCGGCTACGTCAACAGGTTCGTTGACAAACTCCACCTCATCCCGCACGGCCTCATCCGGCGCAGATTGCTCCGGCACCGCTTTTTCTGGTTCACTAACCGGTTCCGATCCAGGCGCGTCGTGGACTTGGACTTCAGCCTCGGCCTCTGCCGCAACGGCTACGTCGGACTGCGGTTCTTCTTCGACCGTGCCACCATCCTCGACAATCGCATCCAATCCCTCCTCAAGTTTGGAGGAAGACTTAAAAAGCTTGGATTTCAGCTTATTGAAAAAAGACAAATCGGCTCTCCGAAAAGGGTTCACTTAGTGATCTAACCCTTTGGCAGCGCTTTTGAAAGATGCCCGTTGCACCGCAAGGGCCAGACGCGCTGTAATTTTGCGCACTGGCCCTGCAGAAGTACTCAGATTTCGTCTTTGAAGTGTTCCATGACCAATTTGATCGGGTTTGGCGCCGCTTGTCCCAAACCGCAAATTGAGGCATCGACCATTGCGGTGCTCAACTCGGTCAGAAGGCCCTGATCCCACGTATCGGCCTGCATCAGCTTTACAGCCTTTTCGCAGCCCACACGGCACGGTGTGCATTGACCACAGGACTCATCTTCAAAAAAGCGCAGCATATTCAGCGCCGCATCACGGGCACGATCCTGATCTGACAACACCACTACAGCAGCAGAGCCAATGAAGGTGCCAAGCGGCTGCAACGTGTCAAAATCAAGCGGCACATCGTGAATGGAAGCAGGCAACAACCCAGAAGACGGCCCGCCCGGTTGATAGGCTTTGAAAACGTGCCCGTCAGCCATGCCGCCAGCTGCTTCGATGATATCCGTGATGGTTGAGCCAGCGGGCAGCAAATAAACGCCCGCGTTCTTCACACGTCCCGACACAGAATAGCTGCGCAACCCTTTGCGGCCATTCTTCTCAACACTGCTCAAAATCTCGGGGCCTTCACGACAGATGCGCGCGACCCAATGCAGGGTTTCCACGTTATGGACCAGCGTAGGCTGGCCAAAAATGCCAACCTGAGCCACAAAAGGAGGCCGGTGCCGTGGCATGCCGCGCTTGCCTTCGATGCTTTCAATCATCGCGGATTCCTCACCGCAGATATACGCACCCGCACCGCGGCGCAGGTCAATATAGCCGGCCTCAACGATACCCGCATCCTCAAGTGCCGCAATCTCACGGCGCAATATTTCGAGCACTGCAGGATACTCGTCACGCATGTAAATAAACGCCTTCTCGGCCTCAACAGCCCAAGCTGCGATCAACATACCCTCAAGGAAAAGATGCGGTGTACGCTCAAGATAATAGCGGTCTTTGAATGTACCGGGTTCGCCCTCATCACCATTTACAGCCAAGTAACGCGGTCCTGCGTTTGCACGCACAAAACCCCATTTTTTGCCCGACGGAAAACCAGCACCACCCAAGCCGCGCAAACCGGAAGACAGCACTTTTTCTTGTACCACTTCCCAATCGCCACTTTGGCGCAGTGATGTCAGGCTGTCGTAACCACCGGCGGCGCGATAGGCATCTAACGCCTCATAACCAGGCACATGGGCGTGTGTGTCACCCGCCGCGATTGCCGCTTCGACTTTGGCTAAATCAGCGTGGTCAATGTGGTTGTGACCCAGCTCAAGCACCGGTGCCGTATCACACCGTCCCATGCATGGCGCGCGCACCACGCGAACTTCATCGGCATTCAGTCCCTTCTCCAACGCATCTTGCAACGCTTGGGCGCCTGCAAGCTCGCACGAAAGACTGTCACACACTCGGATGGTCAGCGCAGGCGGCGGGGTCTCGCCTTCTTTGACGACATCAAAGTGGGCATAAAACGTCGCCACCTCATAAACTTCGGCCATAGACAAACGCATCTCCTCGGCCAAGGCACGTAGGTGCGCCGCGGACAAGCAGCCGAATTTATCTTGGATCAAGTGTAAATGCTCGATCAACAGATCACGGTCGCGGGATTTCCCGTCAAGCAGGCTTTGCACTTCGCCCCACGCAGCATCATCAAGCTGACGGCCTTTGGTGTGGCGGCGGCCCTTGCCTTTGCCCGATTTCCAAACGCCTTTGCCCGCGTCCATATCCTTGCTGTCCAATGCCATTTTGCGCATCCCCCGAAAAATCTATTTTCTTGTAGCCCCGTTCACAAACTGCGGTCAGGGGCAAAAGCGACATTTAGCAGGGCCAAGCGGACGCGGAGCGTGTCAAAGCAACAGCCAACACCGCCAACCGCACCACCCACAACAACATGCAAACCTAAAGCAGCGTGCCTTGCTCGGGCGGGGTGTCATCCTTTTTGATCCGTTTTTTGGGCGCAGTAGATGGCTTTTTCACAGTCGCTTCAGCATCCCGCGATCCCGTTGCGGACCCCAGTGAAACGCGGCCATCTTTGAACTGGATTTCCAAGGCATCAGAAGCGCGCGCATCATCCACTTGCGTAATGACCGCACCTGCGCTGCGCACCACAGCAAAGCCGCGTTCCAACGTGGCCTCATACCCCAATGTTTTGCGCAGTCTTTCAAGCCCATCAAGCGTTGCACGCGCAGTTGTAATGCGTTGCGTGGCGCCACCGCTCATCTTGATGCCAAGCATCCCAGTGCGTTCGCGCTGTCTGGTGATTTCACTTGCAACCACTGCAGGGCGCAAACGCGCACTTACGCCTGCCAATGCTTCGCGGCGGCGTTCCGTTTTGCGCGTCAATGCAGGCACCAATTGGCGCGCGCGATCATCCGTGCGCCTGCGTGCTTCGGCGATCCGCGCGCTCAGCACTGTGGGGCGCACGCCACCAGCAACATCAGCCAGAGCAACCCGTTTGGTACTGACAAAACGGTTCAGCGCGCCATCCAATCTGTCAGAGGCCGCATCCAAACGTTGGCGCTGGTCTTCGGTCAACCGCTCGGGCCGCGGCAGGCCACGGGCCAGATCACGCAGGCGGTCTGCACGACGCGTCATCCCGTTTGCAAGGCCGCGCGACAAACGCCCGCCGCATTCGTTTACAAAGGCCAGCATATCAAGGCGTACAGGCACCGCCATTTCCGCCGCCGCCGTTGGCGTGGGCGCGCGCCTGTCCGAAACATAATCGATCAATGTTGTGTCGGTTTCGTGCCCGACAGCAGAGATGAGAGGAATATCACTGGCCGCAGCCGCGCGCGCCACATTTTCCTCATTAAATCCCCACAGGTCCTCAATGCTGCCACCACCACGTGCAACAATCAAAACGTCAGGCCGCGGAAGCGCGCCACCGGGCGTCATGGCGTTGAACCCCTCGATCGCACGGGTCACTTCAGCGGCACAATTCGCACCCTGAACGGCCACAGGCCAGACCAGCACTTTGCGTGGAAACCGGTCACGCAACCGGTGCAGAATATCACGTATGACAGCACCGGTTGGCGAGGTCACAACCCCGATAACATCTGGCAAAAATGGAATATTGCTTTTGCGCGCGGGATCAAAAAGCCCCTCAGCGGCCAGCTTGGTCTTGCGCTTTTCAAGCATGGCCATCAACGCACCAACACCGGCCACGCTAACGTCTTGAACGTTCATCTGATACTTTGACTGGTTCGGAAATGTCGTAAGCCGGCCAGTGGCCACAATTTCCATACCCTCTTCGGGGATCACGTTCAGGCGCGCGACTTGGGCTTTCCAAGTGGTACAGCCAAGCACGGTGCGGTCGTCTTTGATGTCAAAATAAAGATGTCCTGAGCGCGCATGCATCACACGGCCCACCTCGCCTTTGACGCGCACATGCCCAAACGCACCCTCAACCGTCTTTTTGACCGCGCCCGAAATTTCGGAAACGCTAAATTCTGGTGCGTTTTCACCGCTACGGGGGTCGTCGATCAAATCCATCACAGGCCGTTCCTTGTGCATCACTTCACACCAGCTTAGAACGCACGCAAACCAAGGCCAAGGGGAACTGCGCGATGAACATTCTTATTCTGGGAAGCGGCGGACGTGAGCATGCGTTGGCGTGGGCCGTAAAGCAAAACCCCAAATGTGACCGCCTGATTGTGGCCCCCGGCAACGCCGGCATCGCACAGATCGCCGAATGCGCCAACTTTGATATCAACGACGGCCCTTCGGTTGTGCAATTTGCCACAGATCACAGTATTGATTTTGTCATCATCGGCCCCGAAGCACCTCTTGCGGCGGGTGTGGGTGACAGCTTACGCGCGGCAGGTATCTTGACCTTTGGCCCCTCTCAAGAAGCGGCAAAGCTGGAAGCGTCCAAAGCCTTTACCAAAGAGTTATGCGATGCATGTGACGCACCTACAGCGGCCTATGCACGTTTTGACAGCGCAGCACCGGCCAAAGATTACATCCGCGAGAATGGTGCCCCTATCGTGGTCAAAGCTGATGGGCTTGCGGCAGGTAAAGGCGTGATTGTCGCAATGACCGAGGCCGAAGCCCTTGATGCGATTGATGATATGTTCAGTGGTGCATTTGGCGGTGCGGGTGCCGAGGTCGTGATCGAAGAATTCATGGAGGGCGAAGAAGGCTCTCTATTCGTGCTTTGTGATGGTGAAAACGTGCTGAGCGTGGGCACTGCGCAGGATCATAAACGCGTAGGCGACGGGGATACTGGCCCGAACACTGGCGGCATGGGCGCCTACTCGCCAGCGCCTGTATTGTCCGCATCTGTTGAAGCGCTGGCGATGGAGACGATCATCAAACCCTGTGTCGCCGAAATGGCGAGACGTGGAACGCCTTACCAAGGGGTGCTTTATGCGGGCCTGATGATCAAAGACGGCCAGCCGCGATTGGTTGAATATAATGCGCGCTTTGGGGACCCGGAATGTCAGGTATTGATGATGCGACTTGGGGCGCAAGCACTGGATTTGATGCTGGCTTGTGCCGATGGCACGCTTTCATCGGCACAGGTCAACTGGGCCAACGACCACGCAATGACCATCGTGATGGCCGCAAATGGCTATCCGGGCGATTATACCAAAAGCACAGAAATTCGCGGCCTAGACGCCCTACCTGAAAGCAGCACGCAAATGTGTTTCCACGCTGGAACCGCACAGAAAGACGGTGCGATTGTCTCCAACGGTGGACGGGTGCTGAACATCACAGCGCGCGGCGCGACATTGGCCGAGGCTCACAAAGCGGCTTACGCAATGCTGGATAAAATCGATTGGCCTGAAGGGTTCAGCCGGAGCGATATCGGTTGGCGCGCCCTTTAAGGCGCATCATAATTTAACAGCGTTCAAGACTTTTGCGCCCAGCAAATGGGCCCAAATCACGACTAATAAGCGTGCCCGCCTGAAGCACAGTCCCCATGCGACGTGACCAATCTGCGTTTGCGGTAATGATCGTAGGAATGTCATTACACTGGATCAACGCACCGGAAATAAAGTCTTCGCCGATGCGGTGATTGGTCAGCCCCGACGCGCGCGCCAACGGGCGAAGATCACCGTTCACAAACGACCAAACTCGCAGCTCTTTGGCCAAATGCGGGCGGTCAATATAAGCAATCTCGATTATTCCGTCGCCGTCCAAATCAGCCGAACCAATTGGGGCAAGCCACCTGTTCGTGCGCCCGATATGAGGCGTCTCAGCCAGTTTGCCATTGGGGCCATAAATCGCAAGCGCCGCACCGCGTGCGACATCAGTCTCAATCACTACAACCTCAGGTAAACCGTCTCCGGTTACATCCCAAAGCCGTGGGGCAATGTCTTCAAACACATGACTGACGGGTAACATAATACTGCGAATGATGCGCTTACAGCTGCTCGATAAAACGGTGATCTGCAAGCCACCGTATTCAACCGCATCCCCAAGCACCCCATGCGCGTAGCGTGTTGTGGGGTCGGTAAAGCGCGCCGCTTGGATTGTCTGAGCCGCGCCACCGCCCGCTAAGCAGACAAGCGTCGCGACCAACCAAGCGGCGCGCCAAATCATTAAACTTGCTTTTCAGGCATCCGGACAATCAGCCCGTCCAGCTCGTCAGTCACTTTCAATTGACAGGTCAAGCGTGACTGACCCGGTTTTGCTTCAAACGCAAAATCAAGCATATCTTCTTCCATGCCGTCCAAAGCAGGCAACTTATCAGCCCATGCAGGGTCCACATACACGTGGCATGTGGAACACGCACACGCGCCACCACAATCCGCTTCGATGCCCGGAATGTTGTTATCGCGCGCACCTTCCATAACCGTAAGGCCGTTCGAAACTTCGACAACATGCTCGGTGCCGCCAAATTCAATATAGGTAATTTTCGCCATGAGATGGCCTCCAGTTTAAATATCTGGCGTAAGATGTAGCGGCGCGTTGAGAGTTTTTCTAGAGCGAAGGTCATAGGGTTTGCGATGAGGCCGCAGATTACCTTATCATGTGCCAAGATTTATCTCGGATTTAGCCGTCAGGACCCCAAATGCGTCTTTGTCACTTCAACAAATTGCCCAAAATTCTGGGCCTTGGAGTACTTGCTATTTCTGCGGCCTGCACGCCCGTTGAACAACCCATTCGCGCAGACCAAGCTACGGCTGCGTTTGGCATTGGGCCACCCAACGCCGAAGATGGGATTTGCTATGGCCGCGATGTGAGCCCCGCTGTGGTAGAAACTGTGACCCAGCAAATTCTGGTGCAACCCGCACAACTCAGCAGCGATGGAACTGTGCTGTCACCGCCGATGTATCGCTCTGAAACATTGCAGCGGATTGTAACGGAACGCAAAGAGCTGTGGTTTGAAGCCCTATGTAGTGACGAACTAACCCCGACGTTTGTTTCTTCAGTCCAGCGCGCCTTAGCGGCACGCGACATTTACTCAGGCGCAATCACAGGCGGTCTGGATCTTAGGACACGCATGGCGATCCGGCGCTATCAAAAAGCGCAGGGCCTTGATAGCGCGCTTTTGTCCACTGCCGCCGCGCGGCAGTTGGGGCTCGCCCCAATTAAACGCGAACTACGGTGATCCATAAACCAGTGAAAAAGGCGCGCCAGAAATTGACGCGCCTTTTGGATTTTTCACATCGTGCGATGATTAGTCGTCTAGGGACAACGCCAAAAAGCGAGGCTGCCCATCACGACGGATGAGAAGCAGTAGTGACGTCCGCCCAGCATCGCGTGCATCTGCGACACGGTCTTCAAAATCACCAACAGTCTCGAGCTTTTCTTGCCCAGCCTCGGTGATCACATCGCCCGCACGTAGTCCCTTTGAAAACGCCTCAGACGCCTCATCAAGATCAACAACAGCCAGACCCGCCGCACCTTCGTTTAGTCCAAGCTCTTGACGCATATCATCACTCAGTTCTGACAAAGTCATGCCGAGAATGTCCAAGCTGTCTGGCTCTTGCGGTGTATCATCGCCAGATGCGCTAGCCGCTTCCGCCGCCTCACGACGGCCCAAAGTAACACGCAGCGTTTCACGGCTACCGTCGCGCAGCACAACCACGCGCACCGTCTTGTCCACATCGGTGTTACCGACACGGCGCACAAGGCCACGGGTGTCCTCAACGTCATCGCCGTCAAAATTTAGAATAACGTCGCCTGCTTGAATACCAGCGTTCTTAGCAGGGCCATCTGGTACATCCGTGACAAGCGCACCTTTCTCATTTTCAAGACCTTCGATCGCAGAAACCATATCAGGCGCGATGTCTTGGATACGCACACCCAACCAGCCACGACGGGTTTCGCCGTATTCTTTCAGTTGCGCCACAACGCGGGTGACAACGTCAGAAGACATCGCAAAACCGATCCCGATTGACCCACCGTTGGGCGACAGGATCGCTGTGTTCACGCCAATCACTTCGCCGTCCATGTTGAACAATGGTCCGCCCGAATTGCCACGGTTGATCGCCGCATCTGTCTGGATGTAGTCGTCATAACTTCCCTGAAGGGCACGGTTGCGCGCAGAAATAATGCCCGCAGAAACCGAGAACCCCTGCCCAAGCGGGTTACCCATCGCAAGCACCCAATCACCCACACGCGCGATATTACTGTCCCCAAACGGCACATGGCGCAGTGGCGTATCTGCATCAACTTTCAGAAGGGCGATATCAGTGTTTTTATCTGTCCCGATCAGTTCTGCGTTCAACAACTCGGTCGGCTGGCCTTCGCCGGGGAAAAATTCAATCTGGATTTCATCAGCGCCCTCAATGACGTGATTGTTGGTGACAATGAAACCGTCCTCGGAAATCACAAAGCCAGATCCCAACGCGGACGAGCGGCGGGGTCCGTTATTGCGGGGACGGTTGTTGAAGAACTCTTCAAAAGGCGAGCCCTCAGGCACGATCCCTTGGGGACCGGTCCGGCCCGCGATAACTGTGGACGTGGTGATGTTGACCACTGCTGGGCTGATTTTCTCCGCCAAATCCGCAAAACTTGCAGGGGCGCTGCGGGCATTTGCTGGCACCGACGCCAACACAATTGCGCAGAACGCCAACAAGGCCGTCAGGGCGACAGCAAACATCGGCAGAGACATTTTTGGTTGGGTCGCTACTTTGACAGCACTTCGGGCAGGCTGTCTGCGGCTAGGAAGGTTTTTCGCCAAATACTGCAATGTAAACTCCTCGTTCGACTGCATGTTTTGCATAGGTCAGATTGCATCAAACGCGGGGACCGTTCCCGCTGTGAACTTAGAAGTAGGGACGTTTGCGCAAATGGCCAAGTCTTTGGGCCGGATATAACGGTGCTGTGACTATTGTTGCGCGGATTTACGCCGCGCAACACCCGCTATTGTCACGATAAAAACCACAACAACCCAAGGCCACTAAGCATGGAAAGAAGTCCAATCAACCGGCGTGCTTCAAGGGGTGTGTCGCGCAGCGCCTCTAAAAGTTGCTCTACTATTTTGGGAAAGAGCGCATAGACGAGCCCCTCCACAAAAAGCAAAAGGCCCAGCCCCAAAAGAAGGAGCTGGGCCAATGTTAAATCAACAAACACGAGGCGTTCGCCTTAGTTTGCCGATGCGCCCGTGTCGGAGCGCAGGTAATTGAAAAACTCACTATCGGGCGACAACACGAGGGTAGAATTGCTGCCCTTGATTGCTTCTTCATAAGCGGCAAGCGAGCGGTAGAATTCAAAGAACTCCGGGTCCTTCGTATAGGCTTCTGCAAAGATGCGGTTACGTTCCGCATCTGCTTCACCTTCAATGATCCGCGCATCACGTGTCGCTTCAGCAATGATCTCATCGTATGTACGGTCGGCAAGCGCACGCACACGTGATGCGGCCTCACGGCCACGGGCACGTTCATCGGTTGCTTCACGGTCACGCTCGGCGATCATACGTTGCAGTGTCGCGTCAAAGTTCTGCTCAGGCAGGTTAGTCTGGCGCAGGCGCACTTCAACAACCGCAAGACCCAAAGCATCCGCACGTGCGGCAGCTTGAACGCGGATGTTTTCCATCAAGGCACTCCGTTCAGGTGACAGAATAGTGTTCGACGTAACACCTTCTGAACCCAAAACTGCACGGATCTGACCGTCGAGAATGTTTTCAAGCTGTGCTTCTGCTTCACGCAGGCCGCCAAATGAAACCGCTTGGCGGAACTGGATGATGTCAGCAATCCGGTAGAGAACGAACGCATCTACCTCCAAACGACGGTCATCCGCGGGGGTGACCTCGATTGTGGGTGTTTGCAGCGACAAAATACGATCTTCGTAGCGCACGACTTCATCAAGAAGTGGCACTTTGAAGCCCAAACCTGGCTCTTCAACCACGTTCACGATCTGACCGAACCGCAGCACGAGTGCTTTGTTACGTTCATCAACAATGAAGATCGACGAAAGGGCCGTTGCCACGACGATCACGAGAATTGGCAAGATATAAATGTTCTTACGCATTAGTTTGATCCTCCACGGCGCAGGTCATTGAGAGGCAGGTAAGGCACGACGCCCTGCCCACCGCCGCTGCTGGTGTCTTCAAGAATGATCTTGTCCACGTCGCCCAAAACGCGTTCCATCGTCTCAAGGTAAAGACGGGTGCGGGTCACATCGGGGGCTTGCGCGTATTCAGTCAAAACGGATGAGAAGCGTGATGCCTCACCGATGGCGCCGTTCACTTGGCGCGCGCGGTACGCTTCAGCTTCCTCTAGGACACGCGCAGATTCACCACGTGCATCCGCAAGGCGTGCGTTTGCATAGGCGTCCGCTTGACGCTCAACACGGTCACGCTCTTGTTCGGCGGCCTGAACATCGCGGAAAGCGTCAATAACGCTGACATTCCGGGTGTTGCCGTCGTTGTCAGTCAGGGCGACCTGCTGGCTTGGCGGGTCCACTTTGTTGAAGTTGACACGCACAATGTTGATACCACTGTCGCGGTCATCAAGGGTGCCTTGGATACGGGTACGTACCTCGGCTTCAATCGCTGCACGGTCACGGTTCAAGATCGGCGCAAGCTCAGACTGTGCGATAACTTCGCGCATTGCTGCTTCCGAGATTGAAACGACTGATTGGCGCGGATTAGCCAAGCTGAACAAGAAATCTTGCGCGTTCTTGATGTTCCAAACCACTTGGAAGTCAATATCGACGATGTTTTCATCAGTCGTCAGCATCAAGCCGTTGTCGCCGTTTGTACCACGACCAACGCCAATGTCTTCGGTGCGGTTTGTGGTCACGTTGAACACTTCGGCTGTCACAAACGGCCACGGAGCAAAGTTCAGACCTTCGGTGCCAACACCGCGGAATTCACCCAAGAAAAGCTCAACTGACTGTTGTTCAGGACGGACAGTGTAAAACGATGCCATGCCCCACAAAACCAAACCAGCCAACGCGGCAAGGCCAAACGTACCGCGGGTTAGCATAGGCCCACCGCCTCCGGTGCCGTTGCCGCCTGAACCAGTGCCGCCGCCTTTGCCACCCATCAGGACGCGCAACTGCTCTTGGCCTTTTTTCATCAGCTCATCAATTTCCGGGATCTGCGCGCCCTCGTTTGGACGCCGTCCACCGTTCCCACGGTTTCCGTCATTTCCCTGTCCACGGTCGTCGCCGCCGCGATTTCCGCCTCCGCCACCCCAAGGGCCGCCGTTATTTCCAGCCATGTATGAAAAGCTCTCTTCGTTAAGTAATGGGTCGGTATGCCACTCTATGTGGGCGATTGTGGCGTGATTTCAAGCAACTTCCACCGATCAAGTGCTGCGCACAGGCGTTTTCATTGTCACCAGTTCTTCCGACATGGTCGGGTGAACGGCGCATGTTTGGTCAAACTGCTCTTTTGTGGCGCCCATTTTCACGGCAATACCTGCTAGCTGGATCAACTCACCCGCGTGAGGCGCGACAATATGACAGCCCAAAACAACCTGCGTTGCCTTGGAAACCACCAGTTTCATTAGAACTTTGCCCTGCCCTTCCGCGAACGCGGTTTGCATCGGACGGAACGAGGTCGAGTAGACCTCAATCGGCTCTTTCTTGGCCGCATCTTCCTCTGACAGGCCAACTGTGCCCATCTCGGGCTGTGTAAAGATCGCCGATGGGATCAACTCGTGATCTACGGCAGTTGGGTTGTCATTAAACACGGTTTCCACAAACGCCATGCCTTCGCGGATCGCGACTGGCGTTAACTCAACACGCTTTGTGACGTCACCTACCGCATAAATATTTTCAACACTGGTGCGTGAAAACTTATCAACTGTAATCTGACCGCTTGAGCCCGTAGCAACCCCTGCCGCATCAAGACCCAAGTTATCGGTCAAGGGCCGGCGCCCCGTTGCAAACATCACCACATCAAACGTCGCATCAATACCGTGGGTGCCTTTGACGAAAATTCCCGCATCGGTTTTCTCAAGCGATGCAGCATTCGCACCGGTGACCAAATCAACGCCTTTCTCGCGCATTCCTTCCGCCACAAAGTTGCGCGCTTCTTCATCAAAGCCGCGCAAGATTTGCTCGCCGCGATACCACTGGCTGACCTTCACACCGAGGCCGTTCATAATGCCTGCAAATTCAGACGCGATATAACCGCCGCCGATGATCAGCATCGTCTTGGGTAATGCCTCAACATGAAAAATATCGTCGCTGACAATGCCTAATTCGGCGCCAGCAATATCAGGCCGCGTTGGCGTACCGCCGGTTGCGATCAAAATAGTCTTTGCCGTGACACGTTCACCATCATTCAACTCAACTGTGTGCGGATCCACAAGCTTTGCAAAAGCGTCAAAGATTTTAACATCAGAATTGTCCAACAAGCGGCGGTAAATGCCCTCAAGGCGATCCAACTCGGCAACTAATTTGCCATGAAACGTGCCCCAGTTGAAATCACCAGTGATCACATCCCAACCATAATTGCGAGCGGCTTCAAACGTTTCGGGGTACTCTGATGCAAAGACCATCAGCTTTTTGGGCACGCACCCGCGGATCACACATGTGCCGCCCAACCGAGACCCTTCGGCCAAAGCCACTTTGGCACCTGTTGCCGCCGCAACCCGCGCTGCACGCACGCCGCCAGAACCGCCACCAATGACAAACAAGTCAAAATCATATGCCATTCGACGGCCCTTTTCTTTTTGTTCAGTAACACGCAAGCAGTGTCACCACCTGCGCGTTTTCATTTCATGTCTTGCACCAGTGTGCACACGGCCGCTTGGCAAGCGCAAGCCGCGCGCCCCATCGATCACAGAGTTGAGAGCGCGCCATGCATCCCGTTATTTCCGAATGGGCCTAACAATCAGCCCAAATCGGCAAACAGGTTTTCATGCTCCATCAGATCGACGCTGTCATGTTCAACGGTGCCGTTGGAAATGTCTGTCACCTCAACGCGGCCATCACCGTGCCCCACGACAACGACATTACAAATATCGATAAATAGCCCGTTTTCCACAACGCCCGGAATTTGGTTCATCACAAGGCTCAACTGGCGGGGATTGCCAATGCGCTCAAGATGCAGATCAAGAATGTGGTTGCCCTCATCCGTTACGAACGGCGCGTCACCATTCATCCGTAGCGCAGTTGTGCGACCCAAAACATCCATGCCAACCAGCGTTTCTTCCACAAGGGTTTTTGTGGTTTGCCAGCCGAACGGGATCACCTCAAGCGGCAGTGGAAACGCGCCAAGGGTGTCTACTTTCTTGGCTGCATCCGCAATCACGATCATGCGGTCGCTGGCCGTGGCCACAACTTTTTCCTGCAAATGCGCGCCACCACCCCCTTTGATAAGGCTTAGGTCCGCATCATATTCATCCGCACCGTCGATGGTCAGGTCCAACCACTTGGCCTCGTCAAGGGTGACCACTTCAATGCCCAGACTTTGGGCAAGTGCTGCGGTTCTGCTTGATGTGGGCACGCCCTTAATTTTCAGACCGTCGTTTTTCACGCGCTCTCCAAGGCAACGCACCATCCACGCCGCAGTTGATCCGGTCCCCAGACCGACACGCATTCCGGTTTCAACGAAATCACTCGCGCGCTTGGCCGAGACAAATTTGGCCTTTTCGATGGGTGACAATTCAGCGGGCATGGCAGTGCTCCTTATCTTTGCTGTTGCGCCGTCTATAAATCGCATCGGCCAAAGGTGCGAGAGGGTTTTGTGCACAGCATTCAACAAGTCTGCGTCGCGCTTGACCCAAGCCCTACGCCTCTGACCGAATGGCCCTTTGAAACGTCGCAATCAGACGTCCGCCCCGCCCCTAAGACAGTATCAGTTAACATATGTTTTTATCTGTCTTTGATATGTTCAAAGTGGGCATCGGCCCATCGTCGTCTCACACAATGGGACCGATGGTTGCTGCTGCGCGCTTTTTGGATATGCTGCGCTCGGCCCCGTTCACAGCCCACGGGCTTAAGGCCTCTTTGCACGGCTCACTTGCCTTTACGGGCGCAGGTCACGCAACAGACCGCGCGACCATTCTTGGGCTGGCGGGCTTTTTGCCTGACACTTACGACGAGGCCAAAGCCGAGGCCGCCCTTACGGCGATCAACGCGGACAAGGAAGTCATCAATGATGGCCTGCCCAGTTTGCATTTTGATCCTGCTGCAGACCTGATCTTTGATTATGATACCCGCCTGACAGGTCACGCCAACGGAATGCGCCTGCAAGCTACCGATGCGCAAGGCGATATTATCTTGTCGCAGGTCTTTTACTCTATTGGCGGTGGATTTGTTCTCACCGAAGAAGAGCTTGCAAGTGGTGCTGCGACCGAAGAAGGCGCGCCCGTGCCCTACCCGTTCAAATCCGCCAACGAGATGATGGAAATGTCCGCGCAATCGGGCAAAACCATCGCCCAAATGAAAGAGGCCAATGAGCTTTCGCGCCGCCCCCGCGCGGACCTTGAAGCAGGCCTTACGCGCCTTTGGGACGTTATGAATGACTGTATTGATCGCGGGCTTGCCCGTGACGGCATCTTGCCCGGTGGTTTATCTGTGAAACGACGCGCCAAAAATATCCATGAGAAATTATTAGCCGAACGCGGGATGAACCTGAATGCGCCGCACACGATTAACGACTGGATGAGCGTTTATGCAATGGCCGTGAATGAAGAAAACGCGGCCGGTGGACAGGTGGTCACAGCGCCCACTAATGGGGCCGCCGGCGTTGTGCCGGCAACCATACGCTACTACCTCGATCACGTGCCTGGCGCATCTGTCAGCCGCGTACCGGAATTTTTGCTGACCGCTGCGGCGATTGGCGGTTTGGTGAAATTCAATGCGTCAATTTCGGGCGCAGAAGCGGGCTGTCAGGCCGAAGTAGGTAGCGCCGCCGCAATGGCCGCCGCTGGCCTGACGGCTGTTTTAGGTGGCACGACTGAGCAAATCGAAAACGCCGCAGAAATCGCACTTGAGCATCACTTGGGCATGACCTGCGATCCGGTGCGCGGCTTGGTTCAGGTGCCCTGCATTGAGCGTAATGGCCTTGGCGCGATCAAGGCCGTGTCTGCGGCATCACTATCGATGCGCGGCGACGGCACACACCTAGTCCCGCTTGATGCGGCGATCGAGACCATGCGCCAGACGGGTGCGGATATGTCAGAGAAATATAAAGAAACGTCTCTCGGCGGTCTGGCCGTCAATATTCCGAACTGCTGAACACAGCCCGCATTTAGCCACCTACCAGCTGGGTGCGGCACGTAGTGCATCCGTCAGCACGTAGATCAGCGTGCGGGGCAAAATAAGCAACATTTTGGGATCGTATGTTTCGATTGTAAGGGCGCCGCCCAAAGCCTCGTTCGAGGTGCCAATTGCGCTGTCGGGACTGAAACGAATGCCATCAAGCGCCCACTTCAGCCCAGTCGAGGTTGCCCGTGCGGGTCCCATCGGAAACAGTGAAACCCGCGTTTGCGCAGTCACATCCCTAAAATCAAGACGTGCGGGCGCAAGACAAACCGTATCGACCTCGCCCACCACAATGCAGCGGGACTTGGATGCTTTTACAAGGCCGCTAAGAACAGCAAGGCTGTGATCCATGCGCGCGCCCGTAAACCCGATGGCATAGATAAGCGGCGCATCGATATTGCGCAGCGCTTTGTCAAAATCCGTTGTGTCTTGTTCGGACACTGCAATGACCCGATCCGCGAGTTTGTCATGGGCGGTTCCGCTGATACTGTCCAAATCGCCGATCACAAAATCAGGTGTCACGCGATTGCCCAAGGCTGCATCCGCCCCGCCATCCACCGCCACAACGCAACCACACCTAGACGCTAAAGACCAATCATCGCGGTGAGTCGTACCACCACCAACAAGTAAAACCGGTGCGTTTTGTGAAACAATTGCTTTGGACATTTAACATTACTGCCTGAGTTGGAAACAGATCACAATTCTGCCTTGAAATAATACCGCCATCAACGCGGCATTGTTCAAATTTGACACATGTATCACGTTAAACCGTTCCCCGCTGGATTACAAAGAAAGCGAGTACGCCATGGTAGGGCCAAATAAAATTCTAACAGTCTCATATGGGACGTTTTCATGCACGCTTGAGGGGTTCGACTACTCCTTCAATGCGATGAAAGCGATTGCGGAGTATTTCCGCGACCTTGCGGCTGATGACCGCTACTTTGGCGCAGAACCACCCGTACCAGACGCCGAGATGCTGGCCCGTATTGCAGAGCGTGAAATTGAGCGGCGCGTGATTGGTCGCATTGAAGGCAATGACGTCAAACTCAGCGCCAGCCCGAGCAGCCCTGCCCCCGCACCCGCCGTACAGCCCGACGTAAGCGGCCCGCAAAACGCGGCGATGGTGCCAAATACAGCCACAGCAAGCGCCCAATCACAGACTGATCGTGGCGTTGCAAGTGCTGCCGAAAAGCTCAAGCGCATCAGGTCAGCGGTCCAATCATCTGCAGCGACCAAAACCGAGGCCATGCGCAGCGCAGCACCAAACACTTCTGCGATTGCACCCAATCCCAGTGAATTTATCGAAGACCAGCACGCCGATGCAGAACGTAGTATCGACACGGCCTTTGCGGATTTGCATACCAAAGATGACGCCCCAACAACGGATAACGCTGCCCCCGTCATACCAGTTGAAGCACCGACTGACACCGAAACAGACTTAGCTGCGGACGATTTCGATATCGATAGCTTCATCTCAACTGTCGAAAACGATGAGGCCAACGACGCAGTTGCGCCCGCCCCCAAAGTTGAGGCCGCAACCAGCCCCGTTGCACGGGTCATCAAAGTCAAAAAAGCAGATCTTGAGCGCGCATTGGACAGCGGCGAGTTGGAAGAACTGTTCGACGACGAAAGCGATGAACGGGAAGAAAACGAAGTCCCGCAGGACAGTAAGGTTGAAGCCGCCAGCCCAGCAGATGAGAGCGCCCAAGACGATGATGATCTGATGGATAACCCTCTCGATGCAGAGGACGAAACTGACGTGGAGACAACAGACACCGCGACAGACAACCCGCAAATTATGCTCACAACACCCTCTTCCCTAAGCCCCGAGGATGAAGCGGATTTGCAAGCCGAACTCGCGGCGGCGCTTGCTGCCGAGGGCGAAGTGCAAAACCTGGCAGAACCGACCGCCCCAGAATTCACCCCAAAATCTAAGCCGGAAACTGAAGCGCGCGCAAAGGACCCACGCGCTCCTGAACTTGCAGCTGACACGCCTGACGAAGCCGCCACCGCCGAAAAAGATGACGCAGCAGACGCTCTTGCAGCGATGCTTGCCGAGGCGGAGGTCGATGCGCGCAAAGACGCAGCTGCCCAGACCCGGGAAGACGCGCCAATTGATATGGAGCGCTTGATGCAGCAAGCGGACCGCGAGTTGGCCACCGCCGAAACAGGCCGCAAGCAAAACGCTATTGCGCACCTGAAAGCAGCGGTTGCATCAAAAGCAGCTGACCTCGCCGCGGGCTTTGGAAATGGCAATGCTGATCAGACGGATGAGTACCGTGCAGATTTGGCCGACGCCGTGCGCCCAGCGCCCGCAGCCCCGCTTAAGTTGGTGGCCGAGCAACGTGTAGACATCCCGCAAGCACCGGAACCTGAGATGCAAGATGAGGATACGACACTCCCTGTGCGTCCTGTCCGCCCGCGCCGTGTTGTTCGCGGGGCAAAGCCGGTTGCGCAGCAAAACTCCGCTGCCAATCCGCAGACGGCCCCGCCCAAGGCAGCAATAAGCCCGACGACTACAATTCCGGCATTTCAGGCCGAAAGCTTTTCAGAGTTCGCTGCCCAAATGGGCGCACATGGGCTTCCTGATTTGCTTGAGGCAGCGGCAGTTTACCTTGCAGTGGTTGAAGGGCAGCCGACGTTCTCGCGCCCACAAGTCATGTCAAAAGCAAGCAGCGTAAGTGACGACGGATTTAGTCGCGAGGATGGGTTACGCTCGTTCGGACAGTTATTGCGCCAAGGTAAGTTCCAAAAACAAAAACCAGGGCAGTTCGTGGTTCAAGAAACCAGCCGGTTCAATCCCAACCAAGATTTCGCCCCCCTGCGGCGCGAGGCTTGATAACGCCATTTGGTTGAAAGACTCGGTGAGCAGAAACAAAAAAGCGGCCCCTAAATTTGGGGCCGCTTTTTTTCAATCAGTGCTGTTCATCTTCCGGTGGCGCATTCGGATCAGCTTGCCCAACCCCTTTGAAGATCGCCTTCAGCGGGAAAGCCCACAAAACACCAAGTACGACAAATACTCCCAGCTCGACCAAAATGGAGGGCCGTCCCATCATGTCCCGGAGCAGATCAATGAGTGTCACCGCCATAACGATGTAAATCGGCACCCCAAAAATCAGGATAAACAGTGACCAACGTCTCTTTGCTTTGTGGCTTAGCGCCATTGGTTGCCTCCGGAAGTGTTAACGTGCGAATTTCTTAGTCCGCAAAGGGGTCTGTCACGAGAATGGTGTCTTCGCGCTCTGGTGAAGTGGAAACTAGGGCGACGGGGCAGTTGATCAACTCTTCGATCCGACGGACATATTTGATGGCCGCAGCAGGCAAATCGGCCCATGACTTTGCACCAGCGGTGCTATCTTGCCAGCCTTCAATCTCTTCATAGATCGGTGTCACGCGCGCTTGTTGGTCCGCAGCTGTTGGCAGGTAATCAAGACGCTCGCCATCCAGGTCATAACCGACGCAAATTTTGAGCGTGTCAAAACCGTCTAGAACATCAAGCTTGGTCAGCGCGATGCCAGAAACGCCGGACGTGGCGCAGGTCTGACGTACGATGGTCGCGTCAAACCAACCACAACGACGCTTGCGTCCTGTTGTCGTTCCGAACTCATGGCCGCGCTCGCCAAGACGTTGGCCGTCTGCATCTTCCAGCTCGGTCGGGAACGGCCCTTCACCCACACGGGTGGTGTAGGCTTTGACGATGCCCAAAACGAAGTCAATCGCCGTTGGCCCAAGACCTGTACCCGTCGCAGCCTGCCCTGCGATTACATTGGAGGATGTCACAAACGGGTATGTGCCGAAATCGATGTCGAGTAGTGCGCCTTGGGCGCCTTCGAACAAAATCCGCTGACCGGCTTTGCTACGCTCGTTCAACACTTTCCAAACCGGTGCTGCGTACGGCAAAAGCTGTGGCGCAATGGCGCGCAGCTCGTTCAACAGCGCTTCGCGGTCTACGGGCTCGATGCCCAAACCTTTGCGCAGCGGGTTGTGGTGCTGCAACGCACGGTCAACACGCGCAACAAGTGTCGCATCATCAGCTAGGTCAGCTACGCGAACAGAACGGCGTCCAACTTTATCTTCATATGCGGGCCCGATACCGCGGCCTGTTGTACCAATCTTGGTGCCAGCGCTTGCAGCTTCTTCACGGGCACGATCAAGCTCGCCGTGGATTGGCAAAATCAATGGTGTGTTTTCAGCGACCATCAATGTCTCAGGCGTGATTTCAACACCTTGGGCACGGACTGTTTCGATCTCTTTCATCAAGTGCCATGGGTCCAGCACAACACCATTCCCAATAACGGACAGTTTGCCGCCACGCACCACACCGGATGGCAGCGCGTGCAGTTTGTAGACGTTGCTATCAATAACAAGCGTGTGACCTGCATTGTGGCCCCCTTGGAAGCGGGCAATGACGTCTGCGCGCTCTGAGAGCCAATCAACGATCTTGCCTTTGCCTTCGTCACCCCACTGGGCGCCAACCACCACTACGTTTGCCATTGCGCTCTGCCTTCATGCCTAGAGATCAAACCGTGGTCCCTATAAGACAGAGGCAGGGCAGGGGAAAGGGTGAAAGGCGCGCTCAAACCTCAAAGCTGATAGAGTTACCTCGGCAGCAGCGCCAAATGAATGATAAATCCCCTACATTCGGACCTTGCGACATTGGGCCGTTCCCACTACATACCGGCCAACCTTTGATAAACGAGCGTCCCCATGGAAAACGTACTGCTGATTGTTTTGTTGTTGCTAGCTTTGGCTTTGATCGGCGTTGTGCTGCTTCAACGGTCTGAAGGCGGCGGCCTTGGCATGGGCAGTGGTGGCGGCGGTGGCGGCGTTATGACCGGCCGCTCGGCAGCATCGGCCTTGTCAAAAGTGACGTGGATTTTGGGAATTGCTTTCATGACAGTCGCATTGCTAATGACAGTTTTGACATCCCTTGATGGCAACGGCAGCTCTGTGGTGGATCAATTGGCACCTCCTTCTGCAGAGACAGCACCTGTGGCCCCGGCGGGCGCGGACTTGCTACCACCATCCGCGGATGAGCCAGCAACACCGCGTGCTGACTAAATAACCCGGCACAACACAAGCCAGCCTAAACACCTGATCTAAAAGCGGCTTTCTTACACTATCTATAGTATTTGGCGATATTAATTCCGCCCTATATTGCGTTTGACCGGTTGCGCGCCTCGTCCGAATCCTGATAGGATTAAATCCCGTGATACAGCGCATCTGAGGTGCTGTTTTGCACCGAGCATGCAACAAAACACGGGGATATCTCACACCATGGCACGGTTTATTTTTATTACAGGTGGTGTTGTTTCCTCGCTTGGCAAAGGCCTTGCATCTGCCGCTTTGGGCGCTCTTTTGCAGTCGCGGGGCTTTACTGTCCGCCTGCGTAAGCTGGACCCCTACCTCAATGTCGATCCGGGCACGATGTCACCGTTTGAGCACGGTGAAGTGTTTGTAACGGACGACGGCGCAGAGACCGATTTGGACCTTGGCCATTATGAGCGCTTTACCGGCGTTGCGGCGCGCAACAGTGATTCCGTCTCATCTGGTCGGATTTACTCAACCGTTCTCGAGAAAGAACGGCGCGGAGATTATCTGGGCAAAACAATCCAAGTAATCCCCCATGTAACCAACCAGATCAAAGAGTTCATCGACATTGGTGATGATGAAGTTGATTTCATGCTGTGCGAGATCGGCGGCACTGTTGGGGACATCGAAGGCCTGCCCTTCTTTGAGGCCATTCGTCAGTTTGCCAACGATAAGCCACGCGGTGACTGTATCTTTATGCACCTGACGTTACTGCCGTTCATCAAAGCCTCAGGCGAGTTGAAAACAAAGCCCACCCAACACTCGGTCAAGGAACTTCGCTCAATCGGGTTGGCACCGGATATTCTGGTTTGCCGTTCGGAGGGTCCAATCCCGGAAAAAGAGCGTGAAAAGCTGGCCCTGTTCTGCAACGTGCGCCCCGAGAGCGTGATTGCGGCGCAAGACCTTAAATCTATTTACGAAGCCCCATTAGCCTATCACCGTGAAGGCATGGACCAAGCAGTATTGGACGCCTTTGGCATTACACCTGCCCCGCAACCCAACCTAAAACGTTGGGAAGATGTGGCTGATCGCGTGTATAACCCAGAGGGCGAAGTCAAAGTCGCGATTGTTGGCAAATACACTCAGCTGGAAGACGCTTATAAATCAATCAACGAAGCCCTAACCCACGGTGGCATGGCCAACCGTGTGAAGGTCAAAATTGAATGGGTCGACGCAGAACTATTCGACCGTGAAGACCCTGCTCCACACCTCGAAGGGTTCCATGCGATTTTGGTTCCGGGCGGCTTTGGCGAGCGCGGCACAGAAGGCAAAATCAAAGCGGCGGAATTCGCCCGCACCCGTAAAGTTCCCTACCTCGGGATTTGCCTTGGTATGCAAATGGCTGTCATTGAAGCCGCGCGAAATGTGGCAGGGCTGGCGGACGCCGGTTCCGAAGAGTTCGACCATGAGGCAGGCAAAAAACGGTTTGAGCCGGTTGTCTACCACCTCAAAGAATGGGTGCAGGGCAACGCAAAAGTTCAGCGCAAGGCAGATGATGATAAAGGCGGGACCATGCGCTTGGGGTCATATGACGCAACACTGGTCGAAGGATCTAAAGTCGCCGAAGTGTACGGCACAACATCCATCGAAGAGCGCCACCGCCACCGGTATGAAGTTGATACGAAGTACCGCAAGCAGCTTGAAGAATGTGGGTTGTTGTTCTCGGGCATGTCCCCAGACGGCACGCTGCCCGAAATCGTTGAGTGGCGTGACCACCCTTGGTTCATCGGCGTACAGTTCCATCCGGAGCTGAAATCCAAGCCTTTCGCACCGCACCCCCTGTTTGAAGGGTTTGTGAAAGCGGCAAAGGAGGCCTCGCGCCTCGTCTAAACCCGCCCTGCTTAGTTGAAATATTTAAAACGCGTCCCGCACCTGCAGGGCGCGTTTTTTTGCAACACTCCCCAAGACATGATTCGCCTTTTTCATTTTTCCCTTTGGAAACCGTCACCTCTGGGCCATTGCTAAGGTAATGATCGCGAAAAATCGCGGCGCTAGGAGCAGATATGATAGGCAGAATACTTGGGGTGGTCTCACGACCGGCCCGACCCGAACCCGTTTTACCAGCACTCGACGACCACGTGACCCTTGCAGCACTGCTGGTGCGGCTTGCGCGTAGCGACGGCCCTCTCAACTTGGCAGAGATAACCACGATTGATGAGGTTCTAAAACGCCGCCTGGGTCTCAATGGTATTGCCGCTGCGCAATTGCGTGCATCCGGTGAAACGCTTGAACGCGAATATCCCCACACCGAAGCTTTGGGGCGTTTGCTCGCCCATGAGACACCCGCCCATGAGCGGGACGCGCTGATGGATGACTTGCTGCTTGTGGTAAACTGTGACGGCCCCGAAACGGGCCCCGAACACAACTTGCTGGAGCGGATCGAAGCGCTCTTGCCCGCACCGGCGAAAACCATTCAAATGTACGGGACGATCAGCTAGGTCGTCCCTACAAGGTGGACCGGATGCCAACTCTCGACTTCACGACTTACGACGTATTCACGCAGCGCCCGTTCAGTGGCAATCCGTTGGCCATTGTTGAGGGCACAGACGATCTGAGCACAGCGCAGATGCAAACAATTGCGCGTGAATTCAACTTGTCGGAAACCATCTTTGTGCAGACGGCAGATGATACTTCGAACACGGCTAAGGTGCGCATCTTTTTCCCAACTTCAGAAATCCCTTTTGCAGGTCACCCCACCATTGGCTGCGCGCTGCATCTGGCCCAAAAGCGTGGGTTGGATCATGTAGTGCTTGAAGAAGTTGCCGGACTTGTGCCCGTCACAATTACCAACGATACAGCACAATTTACCGCGCCTGTTGTACCTTTTGACTGCAATATTGCCGTCGATCCGGAATTAGCCGCCTCCGCTTTGGGCCTGACCACCACGCAACTTGGCCCACACACGGCAGGCGTGCACGAAGGCGGGCCGCGTTTTCTTTATATTCCCGTGGTGAATGAGGCCGCGTTGCAACACGCGCGCCCACTCCAGCCCGCTTGGGATCAACTGATGAAAGCCTGTCAGGTGGACAGTGCGTATCTCTATACACCAAGCTTTAATGCGCGAATGTTTTCCCCCACTGCCGGTATTCCCGAAGATCCCGCAACAGGCAGCGCAAGCGCAATTCTGGCCAGCCAGCTTTTGCAAAACGGCGCGCTGGACAAAGACGGCACAACCGAACTGCAATTGACCCAAGGCATTTCCATGGGGCGACCAAGCGAGATCTACTTTAAAGCGGATGTAGCAAGCGGCGTGCTGACTGCGGTGCGTATCGCGGGCAGCGCCGTGCCAATCTCACAAGGGCAAATTACCGTCCCTTCCGCCTAATCAGCCCACTTATTCACCCTCTCACAAATCGGAGAAATACATGCCCAAAGGATACTGGATTGCGCACGGAGATGTCTCAGACCCTGAAGGCTATGAAGCCTACAAGGCCGCAAATGCCGCCCCATTCGCAGAATTTGGCGCGCGTTTTGTCGTGCGCGGCGGCGAACAAACCCTTGAAGAAGGTAGTGCCCGCTCACGCACCGTCGTCATTGAATTCCCAAGTATTGAGGCTGCCTACGCTTGCTACAACAGCGCGGAATATCAAGCTGCCAAAGCCCTGCGGGAGCCAATCGCATTGACCGATTTGGTTATCGTCGAAGGGTATGACGGCTAGACGCTGTGCAGTGTGGCACGCCACTTGAAAGCCCTTTTGAAAAGCATAGATGTTGAATATGTTTGCACAACTTCTAAACCGCCTCACAGCCGATAAACCCGCCCAGCTTGCGGATGCTGACGCGCGGCTTGCCCTAACGGGACTGTTGGTCCGGCTTGCCAAATCCGACGGGGATTACGCGCTTGCGGAACAACAGCGCATCGTTTCGATCATTCAGGCGCGTTACGGGCTGTCTGGCAGCGATGCTCAAAGCCTAAAACTGCAGGCCGAAGAGTTGGAAAAAGAAGCACCCGATACCGTGCGCTTTACCCGCGCTATCAAAGATGCAGTCGCCTATGAGGACCGCATCGCAGTCGTCGAAGCGCTATGGACCGTTGCATTGGCAGATGGTGAGCGTGACGACGAAGAAGATGCGCTTTTGCGCATGGTCGTGTCGTTCCTTGGTGTCTCTGATATCGACAGCAACTTGGCGCGCCAACGGGTCAGCACTTAGGAAAGCTAAAAATAGCCATAGCGGCGCCAAGTTCCGCTGGGTCAAGTTTGGCGCATACCATTGCAATTTCTGTAGAATCGAAGTGTATTAAAGCGCTAACATTTGCAGGGATAGCTGTGACCGCCAACACTGTCATCGAATTGAAGGATTTGCACAAATCCTACGGAGAGCTTGAGGTTCTCAAAGGGGTCGGTATCCGCGCTGAACGTGGGGATGTGGTTTCGCTCATCGGCTCATCTGGTTCCGGAAAATCCACGCTTTTGCGCTGTGCAAACCTGCTCGAAGACAGCCAGCAGGGCGATGTGATTTTCGAAGGCGATCCAGTAAATTGGCGCGGCACGGCCCAAGCGCGCCGCCCCTCTGACGCGGCTCAGGTTCGCCATATCCGCACTAATCTTTGCATGGTGTTCCAACAGTTTAATCTGTGGGCCCATATGACAATTCTTGAAAATGTCATGGAGGCGCCTGTTACTGTTTTGGGGCGCGCCAAGTCAGAAGTTGAGGCCTCTGCGCGCAAATATCTCAAAAAAGTTGGCATTGGGGACAAATGCGATGTGTATCCCGCACAGCTTTCGGGCGGCCAGCAACAGCGTGCCGCCATCGCGCGCGCCCTGTGCATGGAGCCAAAGGCCCTGCTGTTTGACGAGCCTACGTCCGCCCTTGACCCAGAGCTTGAGCAAGAAGTGATCCGCGTGATCAAAGACCTTGCCGCTGAGGGGCGCACGATGCTGATCGTCACCCATGATATGAACCTTGCCCGCGATGTGTCTGATCACGTTGTGTTTTTGCACCAAGGGCTGATCGAAGAAGAAGGCGCACCTGACGAGTTGTTTGGCGCGCCAAAATCCGAGCGTTTGCAGCAATTTCTTTCTGCTGGCAGCGCATAACAACACCAGTACCGACTTAATGAGACAAGGGAGAAACCTCATGAAGACACTAATTACAGCAACCGCTTTGCTTGCAATCACCGCAGGTGCTGCACTCGCAGGTAGCCACTCTGTGGTTCGTTTGGGAACCGAGGGCGCCTACCCTCCCTACAACTTCCTCAATGACGCAGGCGAAGTTGATGGCTTTGAGCGCGAAGTAGGCGATGAGCTGTGCGCACGCGCTGAACTGACATGCGAGTGGGTCACAAACGAGTGGGACAGCATCATCCCGAACCTCGTATCCGGCAACTACGACGCAATCATCGCAGGCATGTCCATCACAGCCGAGCGTGACGAAGTCATCGATTTCACAACACCTTACACACAGCCCGATCCCTCTTCATTCGTAGCAGCATCTGCTGACGTTGATCTGGCAGGTGGCGTGATCGCTGCGCAAACTGGTACGATCCAAGCGGGCCACGTTGCCTCAATGGGCGCGACACTTCTCGAGTTCGCAACACCAGAAGAAACAGTTGCAGCCGTGAAATCAGGCGAAGCGGACGCCGTTCTTGCAGACCGTGCGTTCCTCGAGCCAATCGCAGCGGAAGATGCAGACCTGCAAATGGTTGGCGATGACGTACTGCTTGGCGGCGGCATCGGCATGGGCATCCGTGAAAGCGACACAGAGCTGAAAGAGAAATTCTCTGCAGCAATCGAAAGCATGAAAGCAGACGGTTCACTGAACGTACTGATCGCAAAGTGGCTGCCTGAATCCGCTCCTTTCTAAGCGGTCAAAACATCCCGAAGGGGCGCTTGGCACACAAGCGCCCCTTTTGATATGTGGTGACCACCCCCAACCTGCCAACATTTCGGCCATAACCCGCAGAGGCCCGCCATCTTTGAATTTTGCTCAGACCCCAGCCTGTTGGCTGACTGGCGCTGGATGGCGTGTTACCTGACCACCGGTAAGCACATGTCGCTTTACTGGTCCGTGGGCACGGTTCTTTTGTTGTTGGCGATTACTGCACCCGCTGCTTTGATGTTTGGTTTTGGCGGTGCGGCTGCCGCGAGATCATCTTTTACGCCATTGAGATGGTTTGGAAAAACATACATGGCGCTGGTGCGCGGCGTGCCTGACATTGCGTTTTTTCTCTTTTTTGTGATCGCACTGGACCAAGGGTTTGAATGGGCCCGCCACCAAGTCCTGTGCCCCGATTGGACAGACCCAATCCGTCAAGGCAACGATTTTGTCGTCTGCGCCGAGGCAAAACTGCCCCAAGGCAACGCACCGCAATGGGTCCATGAAGTCTACGGCTTTTTCGTAGCCGTGCTGACATTTGCCATCGTTTTTGGGGCCTTCGCGGGCAACGTTTTGTTCGGCGCTATGCGTGCAGTACCGGCCGCACAACTCGAAACAGCTGCGGCATACGGCATGAACAAGCGCCAAACCTTCTGGCGTATCTTGGTGCCGCAAATGTGGGTGTTTGCCCTGCCCGGCCTGTCGAACCTCTGGATGGTACTAATCAAAGCGACGCCACTTTTGTTTTTGCTGGGCGTTGAGGATATTGTCTATTGGGCACGCGAACTAGGCGGTACAAAAAACCCGCGCTTCACAGATTACCCCCACGGCGATTGGCGGATGTGGTATTTCTTGGCGCTGCTCGTCTTTTATTTGGCCTTCACCAAAGTCTCTGAAGTGGTTCTTGACCGCGTCATGGCGCGCTTGACCCATGGACAGGCCACAGCCGCTGGTGAAGCGCAAAGAAAGGCCGCGTGATGAGTTGCACCCAAACCATTCTTGATTACGGTCTACGCGCCATCGGGTACGGCGAACGGCTTTTGCCGCGCAGTGATTTTACGTTGTGCCAACAGTTTACGCTTATCGGGTCCGGCATGATCTGGAACATCTACTTTGGCTTGTTCGCCCTGATGTTTGGCTTTTGTTTCGCGGTCGCTCTTGCCATGGGAAAAGACAGCCCAAAGGCGCTTTTGCGCAAACCCTCCGAATGGTTCATTTTTATATTCCGCGGATCACCGCTCTTTATTCAGTTCTTTTTCGGATACTTCGTCTTTTTATCGCTCAAACCAATCCATCCAATGTTCGAAAGCCTTTCGGCGGCGTGGCTCGGTGCGTTGATCGTGCTCTTTTGTAACACCTCTGCCTACTCAGCCGAGATATTTTACGGCGCCCTGAAATCAATTCCCAAAGGCGATACTGAGGCCGCAGACGCATACGGGATGAGCGGCTGGCCAAGGTTCAAGCGGATCGTTTTTCCAACCATGTTGCGCCTTGCGTGGCCTGCCTACACCAACGAAGCGATTTTTCTGTTTCACTCAACCACGTTGATTTTCTTCACCGGATTTCCTGCGCGCCAACAACGCGGAGACGCGCTGTATTACGCCAGCTACTTTGCGGACAAAACGTTCAACCCGTTTGTGCCCTACCCCATCTTGGCGATGTATTTCATTCTTGTGACCCTGTTGATTATTGGCGTCTTTGGCATTGCCAACAAACGACTTAATCGCCACCTTCCGTCACAGGCGCGCCCCAAACTTCGGTTGCGTCCACAGATCATCCGCTAAGCACGGATCATCGCCCTATTTTCGCAGTCAAAGGACACCACGCGATGCACATCGGTATTTTGCAATGCGGTCACACCCCTGACTTGGTCAACGCAAACCATGGCGACTTTGACGCCCTGTTCACACGTATGTTTAACGGTGAAGGGTTCAGCTTCACGACTTTCAATGTTGTCGATGATGAGTGGCCCGAAGATCATCTAACTGCGGACGGTTGGCTGGTTACAGGGTCCAAACATGGCGCCTATGAAAATCATGCTTTTATCCCTCCGCTCGAAGACTTCATCCGCGCAGTAGATCAAAGCGATCGCCCCATGGTGGGCATCTGCTTTGGGCATCAGATCATCGCGCAGGCGTTAGGCGGTACAGTTGAGAAATTTGCAGGCGGTTGGGCCGTTGGCCGCCACACGTATGATTTTGAAGGCACGGCTCTGTCGTTCAACGCGTGGCACCAAGATCAAATTGTCAAGCGTCCTGAAACGGCCAAAGTTGTGGCCACGTCTTCTTTTTGTGAGAACGCCGCGCTCCGCTATGGGGACCGAATTTTGACAACACAGGCGCACCCTGAAATCACCAACGCTGTGCTGCATGATTATCTGGCCGCCCGCGGCACAGATCCGCAGTATCCGACGGCTTTGATTGAGCAGGCCAAAGCACATGTGGAGACCCCAAATGATGAATGGGTCGTCGCACGGATGCTGGCGCATTTTTTGAAAGACAACGCACCATGACATGGACTGCAAACCTTCCCACACCATTCCACGACTACTTGGACGAGAACCGTCTTGATGAAGTCGAATGCATCATCGGTGACTTGTCCGGCATCGCGCGCGGCAAAGCCGTTCCCGCCAAGAAATTCGCAAAACAATCCCAGTTCTTTTTGCCCAATTCGATCTTCTTTCAGACCATCGCCGGTGGTTGGGGCGAGGCCGCAGGCCCCGAAGGCTGGATCGAGCCGGACATGACCCTTGTGCCCGACATGAGCACAGCCACGGCCGCGCCGTGGACTGGTGATTGGACCCTGCAAGTCATCCACGATGCGGTTACCCGCGAGGGCGAACCTGTGCCAATGGCACCGCGTAACGTATTGAAACGGGTTGTTGCGGCCTATCACGCACGCGGCTTGAACCCTGTTGTTGCTCCCGAGATGGAATTCTATCTGGTCGGTCGCAACACCAATCCCGCCAACCCGATTGAACCGATGATGGGCCGCAGCGGCAGACCAGCCGCCGCACGCCAAGCCTATTCAATGTCAGCGGTCGATGAATATGGCCCGGTGATTGACGACATTTACGATTTCGCCGAAGCGCAAGGATTTGAGATTGACGGCATCACCCAAGAGGGCGGCGCAGGGCAGCTAGAGATCAACTTGCGCCACGGCGATCCGGTCAAGCTTGCTGATGAAGTGTTCTACTTCAAACGCCTGATCCGCGAAGCGGCTCTGAAGCACGACTGCTTCGCAACTTTCATGGCCAAACCAATCGAGGGCGAGCCCGGTAGTGCGATGCACATCCACCACTCGGTCCTTGATCAAGACGGCAACAACATCTTCTCTGCCGCAGATGGTAGTGAGACCGACGCTTTCTACCACTTCATCGCAGGGCTTCAAAACCACGTGCCTTCAACCATCGCCGTGCTAGCGCCCTACGTGAACAGCTATCGGCGGTACGTCAAAGATCTGGCAGCGCCGATCAATCTGGAATGGGCCCGTGATAACCGTACAACGGGCATCCGTGTGCCCATCAGCGACGCAGCTGCACGGCGGGTTGAAAACAGGTTGGCGGGCATGGATTGTAACCCCTACCTTGCGATAGCCGCCTCCTTGGCGTGTGGGTTGATGGGCCTTGAAGAAGCGCGCGCGCCACGCCCTGAATACCGCGGTGATGCCTATGACGCGGATGAAGACATCCCCCGTGGCCTGTTCGCAGCACTTGAACTTTTTGATAGTGCAGAGCGGCTCAAAAACATTCTACATCCTGAATTTGCACGGGTGTACTCCATCGTAAAGCGTACGGAATACGAAGAGTTTTTGCAGCAGATCAGTCCTTGGGAGCGTGAGCATCTTTTGCTCAATGTATGACCTGAATGAACTGGCTTTTTGCAAACGAAGCACAGGGCGTGATGCCCGAAAGCTGGTACGCAGCAACTGCTGATGCCCCTGCCCCGCACCCTGTTTTGCGCGGAGATCATCGGGCTGATCTGTGTATCATTGGCGCAGGCTACACGGGTCTGTCTGCTGCACTTCACGCAGCCAAAGCAGGCATGTCAGTCATCGTTCTGGACGCCCACCGTGTGGGATGGGGCGCATCGGGGCGCAATGGCGGACAAGTTGGAACGGGCTTGAATTGGGACGTTAGCGTGCTCGACAAAGCATTTGGCAAACAACGCGCCGATGCACTTTGGGCCATGACCGAGGACGCCAAGAAACTCACCCGCTCACTGCTTGCCGAACACGCGCCTGACGCTGACTACACCGCAGGCCTGCTACAAGCGGCCGTTACCGCGCAAAAAGCCGATGAGCTGGCTCAAGAAGCCGAGTTAATGCGCGCACGCTTTGGATATGACACCACCATGTGCGACGCAGCACAGGTTGAGGCCCATAGCGGAACAAAAGCCTACGCAGGCGCAGTCCTTGATATGGATGCGGGCTATTGCCACCCGCTTCGCTACGCCTTTGGGCTTGCGCGGGCCTGCGACGCAGCTGGCGTGCAGATTTTTGAACGGTCCACTGTTCATAAAATTGATGTCAGTACAGGTCACAATTCCGCCCGATCACCCCACACCGTGCGCACAGATGCTGGCACGGTTTCGGCAAAGTTCATCTTGCAAGCCACAAATGGCTACGGCGCGCACCTAAACCGCAAAACCGCCGCCCGCGTATTGCCCATCAACAATTATATCGCGGCAACCGAGCCTCTTGGCGTGCGCGCACCGATCACAAAACCAATGGCCGTATATGACAGCAAGTTCGTCCTGAATTACTTTTGGCAATCCCGTGACGGACGGCTTATTTTCGGGGGCGGAGAAAGCTACGGCAAACGCTTCGGCGAGATTGAGCCACGCGTCAGAAAGCAGCTATCTGAAATTTATCCAGAACTGTCTGACGTCAAATTCAGTCACACGTGGGGCGGCACCCTCGCCGTTACCGCAACACGTTTACCATTTGTGGGCCAAGTCGCGGCCGGGCATTACAGCGCGGGCGGCTACTCAGGCCACGGGCTTGTGCTTGCCACTTTTGCGGGCCGAGCGTGTGTAAACGCGATGCGCGGCGATACCGGTGAGTTTGACATGCTGCAAAGCCTTCCGTCGCCCGCGCTTCCGGGCGGCGCTTTTATTGGCGGAATAATTACCAACGCCGCAATGCGGTGGATGGCGCTCAAAGACAGGCTCTTTCACTAAGCGCACAGCCCCGTCTTCTGACACAGGTCCAAGACAACAACACGCCCCGGTCCAATTGCCGCGGCGCTCAATATTTATGGACCGGTAGCTTTTAGTATTTTATAATTATCGAAATTAGTTTTCGGAAAGTATAAAAATGCTAGATCAAGCTCAGCCCACCAAAGCGCCCTCTGACCTTCACACAGCCGAACCCATCCCCGCCGCTGTGCGCGATGAAATCGAGCGGCTTCTTAGCTCAGGCGATCTGTTCCGCTATACGTCCCAGAACGCACCTGTCACTCTGCTCGAACGAGAGTTTGCCGCACAGCTTGGCAGTACATACGCGCTGGCGGTGTCATCATGTTCAGCAGCATTATTTCTATCCCTTAAGGCGCTAGACCTGCCGCGTGATGCGCGGGTTCTTATTCCTGCTTTCACGTTCGCTGCGGTGCCGTCATCTGTGGTCCACGCGGAATGTGTTCCAGTCCTTTGTGAAGTGGGCGAAAATTACCGGATCGATCTGAACGATTTTGCGGGCAAACTTGAACAAGATATCAGCGCCGTCATCATCAGCCATATGCGTGGCCATACCTCTGAGATGGACGCCATTATGCGTCTTTGTGATGCGCGCGATATCCCAGTTATTGAGGATGCGGCACATTCCTTGGGTACGACATGGCACGGCAAAAACATTGGTACGTTAGGACGGATCGGGTGCTTTTCGTTTCAATCCTACAAGCTCCTCAATGCCGGTGAGGGCGGCATTTTGATTACTGATGATGCGGACTTGGTTGCGCGCGCCACCATCATGTCCGGTGCCTATGAGCACGCTTGGGAGAAACACGATATCGCCGCTGAAGCTGTGGAAAAGTGGCAAAACAAACTGCCGCTTTATAATTTGCGGCTGTCCAACATGTCTGCAGCTATCGTGCGCGCGCAGCTGCCGGAAATTGCGCGGCGTGTTGCGGACGGGCGGCGCAACAATGACCGGCTAGCCGCACAGCTTAATCGTCACCCCAATGTGACGGTGCCCGAAAAACTTGACCCCGAAAACCGCGCCCCTGACAGCATCCAATTCAATCTGACCGATATGACTGATGCTGCGGTCACCGACTTTGTGCGCCGCGCGGACGCACAAGGCATCAAAGTGCAGGTCTTTGGCATGTCAGCAGACAACGCGCGCGCATTTTGGAACTGGCAGTTTTTGAACGATACCCCAGAGCTACCCAAGACCCGCGCAATGCTGATGCGCGCCTGTGATGTTAGGTTGCCCGCACGCCTGACACCGCAAGAGTGCGACATGATCGGAGAAATATTACTAAACTCATTGCCTAGCGGCGAGTTGAATTAGCCACGCAACAGTGACGCGCGCTACAAAATGGTCAGCGCATCCTTAAGCCACGGGTGCCGCTGTGATGCCGGTTTAACGATCATCTCATCAAGATGGCCTTTGAGGCGCGCAGCCGTTTGTTCAGGCATATCACGCAAAATACCGCGTCGCGCCGTCAGGCTGATTGTCCGGCTTAGCGCGCCAAAGGGCAGCGGGGCCACATCAACCTGTTCACGGAACCGGTCTGCACGCAGCCAGCCAAGGGGGGTGAAAATGGTCCAACCCTGCCCTGCAGCCACCATCGCCATGATCGCGTGATAGCTATCGAGTTCAAACTGATGTGCAAGGTTTAGCCGCTGCCGCGCCAAATGAGCCGTGATCGAGCGGCCCATATGATGGCGCTGCGTGTACTGAATAAGCGGCATTTTCTTAAGCGCGTCCGCGTCTGTGGGTTGGCCTTTGGGCACGGCGACGATGAAGTCTTCTCTCATCAACGGGTGCACATCCATCCACTCGCCGGATGCACCAACATCTGCAGCCACGACAATATCCAGCGCGCGGGCGTCCAGCAAATCAAACAGCCGGTGCGAGGCCCCCGTTTCCAGCAAGAACTGACACCCTTTCAGATCATTGGCCATGCCAGATAGAAGGCGCGGCGTCACATCTGCGTCAAAATCCTCAATCATCCCAAGGCGAAAGCTGGTCAGCGCCTGCCCATCAAGAGCCAGTTCACTGCGTGCTTGGGTTGCCTCGTTAACAATGTTTTGTGCGCGGAGCCGGAACGTCTCACCAGCAGGGGTTGGCAGCACGGGGCGATGCGAGCGGTTCAACAGCGTGACTCCGATGGCGCCTTCAAGATTGGTCAACTGCTGACTAACCGTGGCCGGAGATGTGCCAAGCCTGCGTGCAGCCGCACTGATGCTTGCCTCCTCGACAGTAGCCAAAAATACTTCGATGCCCCAGAGGGTGAAACGGTCTTGAGATGCGCGCATGGACTAGGACAATTTGGAAAGTTTATCTTGCAGCTCTGCCAGTTGCTTTTTGATATCGCTTAGGTCTTCACCCTTTGGCGCGGGGCCTTCGTCTTTCGCAGCAGGCGGTGCCGCAAACCCTGTCATGCCGCTGGTCATTGCCTTCATGAAGGCTTCTTGTTGGGCTTGCATCGCCTCAAATCCGGGCATTTTGGCCATTGGATTGATTGTGCTCATGCTATCAACCACCTTTGATTGCCCGTCACGAAGCATATCAAACGACATCTGCAAAAACTGCGGAACGACACTGGCGGTCTGGGTCGTATAGCTACGCACCAAATCATTGAGCACACCGACAGGTAAAACGCTTTCACCGCGGCTTTCGTGATCTGCGATAATCTGCAGCAAATACTGGCGGGTCAAATCATCGCCTGATTTCAAATCGACAATCTGAACTTCGCGGCCTTCACGGATGAAGCTCGCGATATCTTCGAGGGTCACGTAATCGCTGGTCTCGGTATTATAGAGCCTGCGGCTTGCGTAGCGCTTAATTAGCAATGTCGATTTTTCTTCAGCCACGCGACGATCCTCCCAAGATGATGCACTGGGAATTAGCCTATGCGCGTGCAGCAAAAAAGGAAAGAGACTTGTGATCGTTCAAAGCTGTGGCGCAGCACAGACTGCACAGGGAACGTACCGCAAAGAAAAAGCGGGCGCCAAAACTGGCACCCGCTCTTTTGTATCCGCGTCAGTAATTGGGAGGAATGACGCGGATAAGCCTAAGGGGCTATTTACTTCGATGTGGCTTTTTTCGTGGCCGCAGTGGCATCAGCAGTCGCTTTTTTAACTGCTGCTGTTGTCTCGTCGGACATGTCTTTGCCAGCGGCCAAAACCAACTCAACTGTTTCCATCTGAACTTTTTTCGCAACTTCCGCGAAAGCTGCCATGTATTCAGCAGAGGCTTCTGCAGACGCAGAGGCGAAATCTGTCATCGCTTTTGCGTAATCAGCAGGCTCGGCTTGTGCTTTGGTAACGCCAGAAAGCTTAGTCAGCGTTTCTTTGGTCCATTTTGCAGAAATCTCGGAAGATTGGTCTGCTGCACTCAATGCAACTGCAGAAAGTTTTTCAGACAATGAGGCCTGCGTTTTGAACGCGTCTGTCATTGCGAATGTATCCACAGGGAATGCGCCCATCATGTCTTTCATTGCGGCTGTGAAATCTTGTGCCATTGGTCATACCTCTTAAATTCGCCAGCAAGACAACCCTGCTGTTTTCTGCGTCTGCAATATTGATACATGCTGCATCGCAGCAAATCAAGCTTTTTCTGCAATGCAGCATTGGGCAAAAAAGAGGTTAACAATCAAGGAACTAGCGAAACGCAGCCCCAAGGCAGGCTTCAGATGCGTAAATTATTTTGGCAGCACATATGTCCCCGGCGCGTCACAAATCACTTTGTGAGTCGCCTCGCCAGGCATACGCGCCTTGCACTTCTTGCCGGAACGGATTGCCAACCAATCGCCCCACGTCGGCCACCACGAAGATTTCGGCGTGAACTCGGCCGCCTCTTGCCACGCTTCCGCGGTGCCTGACATGTCCGGATTAAGGTAGTGCCCATATTTGTTGCGGCTCACCGGATTGATGATGCCCGCGATATGTCCTGACTGGGACAGAATGAACGTTTTGTCCGTGCTGCCCATCTTCTGAATACCGGCATAGCTGGATTTCCACGCAGCAATATGATCAGTCTCACAAGCAATGGCGCAGACGGGCACTGTCACATCGCTGATGTGAAGGGTTTCGCCCAAAAGCTCAAACCCAGTTGAGGCAAACTCATCGCGCTGGCACAGGCCACGTAAATACTGGATCGCCATCTTGCCCGGAAGGTTGGTGCTGTCGCCGTTCCAATAAAGTAGATCGAACGCAGGCGGGGCCTCGCCCAGCATATAACTGCGGATCGCCGGACGATAAATCAGATCGTTCGAACGCAGATAGCTGAACGTGCGGGACATGTAATAGCTGTCCAAAATGCCGTCTTTGCTGCACTGGTATTCAATACCGTCAACAAAATCATCGTTAAGGAAAACACCCACCTCACCGCGATCAGAAAAATCCGTGAGGGTCGTGAAAAAGCTGGCCGCGTTCACCGACGTATCGCCGCGCTTTTTCAGCAAGGACAAAGTCAGCGACAGCGTGGTCCCCGCGATACAGTAGCCGACAGCGTTGACCGATTTGACATCACAAATTTGCTTAACCTGCTCGATGGCTGTCAAATACCCGCTCTCGACATACTCCTCCATCCCAACGTCCGCATAACTGTCATCTGGGTTTACCCATGAGACAACGAACAGCGTAAACCCTTGATCGACGATCCATTTGATCAGGCTGTTTTGCTCTTTCAGGTCGAGAATATAGAACTTGTTGATCCAAGGCGGGAAGATGATCAGCGGCGTCTCATGAACCTTGTCTGTGGTCGGCGTGTATTGGATCAGTTCAAACATGCGGTTACGGAAAACCACCTTACCTTGGGATGTTCCGAGATTTTCACCAACCGTGAACGCATTTTTGTCCGCAAGCGTAACCAGAAGATCACCGTCGTTTGCCTCAATATCGCGCACCAAATTTTCGAGGCCTTGCACAAGCGAGGCACCATCGGTTTCAACCGCGCGCTCAAGCGCATCTGGATTGGTTTGCAAAAAGTTTGTGGGCGCCATCATATCCACAATTTGCTGAGTGAAATATGATACGCGTTTGCGATCTTCGGGGGCCAACCCATCAAGCGCGTCAACCGCATCAGACATCGCTTGTGCGTTCATCATGTATTGCTGCTTGATAAAGTTAAAATACGGATGGCTCTGCCACAGCGGGTTTGAAAACCGGCCATCAGAAGGGGTCTCGTCTGCTGGTGCTTCAAGCTTACCTGCTGCCAGCGTATTCTGTGCCTCAACGAAATGAGCCATTGATTTGCCCCAAAAGGCAATCTGCTGTTCAAACAGTTTTGATGGATCACGGACCGCCTCGCTCCAAAAACTGGCAGCGGCCTTCAACATCAAGTCTTGGCCCGGCCCCTCAAGCGAGGGATTTACCTGCCGCTTTTGCTGCATTGCAGCAGTGAGCCGTTTGGACAATTCTTCGACTTTCGATAGGTTTTGCGCAAGTTTTGCTGAGTGCTCACCAACCAAAAGGTCATTTGGTCGATCGATTGTTTCAGAAGGACCCCCACTGATAGAAGATTCTTTGGTTGTCATATCGATCTAAGCCCCATACCGTGCAGTCGCAGCATAACACATGCTTTGTTCCCAAAGCAGCCCCACTATGTGTTACCATACATCAACGTAGCGCATGCGTGAACCGATGCAGGAGACGAACATGAAATATATGGCAATGTATGACTGGATGGAGACGGTTCGAAACACCAACCAGTGGCTTGGTGCATCCGCGCGCGCCCTCACGTCCTACCCAGCAACGGCTGCAATGCCCAACCCGATGCTGGACTGGGTCCGTGCATGGGGCGAAGTCACCGAACGCAGTTTTTCGCGCATGACCGTCAAACCTGACTGGGACATCGCGCATTTCACCAATGCAAAAGGCCAAGACCGTCTGGTTGAGCCGCGTGTCGTCATGGCACGCGATTTTGGTGATCTGCTGCACTTTCATATTCCGGGTCGCAAAAAGAAACGCCACAAAGTGCTACTCGCCGCGCCAATGTCCGGCCACTATGCAACATTGCTGCGATCAACTGTTTTGAGCCTGCTGCCAGATTGCGAGGTCTACATCACAGATTGGCACAACGCCCGCGACATTCCCGTCAGCGCGGGTAAGTTCGATGTAGAAGACTACACGCTCTATCTGGCGGACTTTATGCGCGAACTTGGGCCAGAAACACACGTGGTTGCAGTGTGTCAGCCCGTACCGCTTGCGCTGGCGGCAACGGCTTATCTTGCAGAAGAAAACCCAGACGCACAGCCAGCCAGCCTGACTTTGATTGGCGGGCCTGTGGATCCTGATGCCAACCCAACTGATGTGACGGACTTTGGCCACTCGGTCTCAATGGGCCAGCTGCATGAAACAATGATCCAGCGCGTCGGTTTCAAATACAAAGGTGTTGGGCGCAAAGTATACCCCGGTTTGCTGCAGCTTTCGTCGTTCATCTCGATGAACCTTGAAAAACACGCGACAGCATTTGGTGATCAAATCGCCCGCGTTGCCCGCGATGAGGCCGGTGATCACGACAAGCATAACGTATTTTATGACGAATACCTTGCCGTCATGGACATGACCGCCGAATTCTACCTTTCTACGGTTGAACGCATTTTCAAAGAACGCGAAATTGCACGTAACTGTTTCACGGTAAACGGCAAGAAAGTAGACATCAGCAAGATCACCGATGTTGCCGTCAAAATCGTGGAAGGCGAGAACGACGACATTTCAGGGCCTGGGCAATGTCTTGCTGCTCTCGATTTATTGACTGGCCTGCCCGATGCGAAAAAGGCTAGTCATTTGGAGCCAGGCGCAGGTCACTATGGCATTTTTGCAGGCCGCAAATGGCGCGAGAATATCCGTCCGTTGGTCATCGATTTTATGGCCAGCAACGCACGAACAACGAGTACTGACGCTGCAAATTCAAACACTGCAGCTTAACTTTAAACGGGGTCATTCATGGCTACTGATGTAACGCTCAGCTGCAGCTGCGGCGCGCTTTCGGCAAAACTGTTAAATGTGGGACCGCAACACGGCTTTCATGCCTCCTGTGATTGCGATGATTGCCACGCCACCAACAATCACCACGGCGTACATGACCCCAAAAATACGGCGATTGATCTTTATCAAACCAGCCCCTCAAACCTGAAAATCCTATCGGGTGGTGAGAACCTGAGTGTTTTGAGGCTTCATAAATCCGGCGGGCTGCTACGCTGGTATGCGAAATGCTGCGACACACCGATGTATAACACCATGGCCAGCCCGAAGCTGCCCGTGGTGGGCGTTGTTGCCAGCAACGTCGACAGCCCCGAAGCGCTTGGTCCTGTGCGCGCACAAGGTTTTGTCAAGAAGGGCGGAAAAACCACGCATAAGAATATGGTCGGAATGCTGAGCCGCATGATTGGCCGCATGGCCCGTGAGCGTATCTCGGGAAGGTGGCGTGACACGCCCTTTTTCGACGCATCCACGATGGAACCGGTTGTTACACCCTATACTCTTACCGCAGACGAACGCACCGCTGCGTATCAACCAAGGTAACGCGGGCGGCTTAAGCTGCCGTAGGCATGTTCATCCAGTCATAGAGCAGGTCAATGACCTCATCAGGCGTCTCAAGCGTGGGCAAGTGGCCCGCGTTTTCCAGCACGTGAAGCCGCGCGTTTACGATCAGCTCGGCCATAAACGTGTGGCGTCGCACAGGGCACAGCGCATCATGTTCACCGCAAATGACCATGGTCGGCACATGTACACGGCGCAGGGTGCCTTGCTGGTCGCGGCGGCGCTGTAGCGCACGAGACTGACGGATGAATACATCAGGCCCAAGGGTCCGCGCCATTTCCATCACCAGATCAAGCACATCTTGGCGTGCAGGACCCGGCGCCAGATAATTGGGCTTCATTTCGTCGCGCATCACCTCAAGCAAACGACCCGTTTTCGCCGCCACGATCTGCGGCTCGCGCATTGCAGCAACTTGGGGAGTTTCAGCAAGCGGGTTCGTATCCAGCAAGCAAAGCCGCGTGATCCGTTCAGGCGCGCGGCGCATCAACTCCATCGCAACGATGCCCCCCATCGACAAGCCAGCCAATGCAAACCGGCGCGGCAGCAGATCAAGAAGCGCACCTGCGATATCCTCGACCCGCTCACCTTGTGTGATGGGTGCGACCATCACAGCATGTGTTGACGACATCGCCGCCAACTGCGGCCCAAACAGCCGCGCATCACACATCATACCGGGTAAAAATACAATTGGTTCGCTCATGCGCTTTCCAACTTGGCTCCTTCACTAAGTGAACCAAGTTTTGCATACGCAATGTCCGGATCAACGGCACCAAAGCCCGCAAACGTGCCAAAGCCGCAGTCACTACCAGCGATCACACGGTCTGCACCGACGATATTGGTAAACTTGGCAATGCGTTCAGCAACCAGCTGGGGGTGCTCAACAAAGTTCGTCGTTGTGTCAACAACACCTGGTACCAAGATTTTGCTGTCAGGAATTTCAGAGACGCGATCACGGAACACTGTCCATTCGTGGGCGTGACGCGGATTTGATGTTTCAAAGAGCAACTGATCAGCGCCGACCGACATCAGCGTGCTGAAGACCGTGTCCATATCAATGTCGCACACGTGCGGTCCCTCGTAGTTGCCCCAACAAATATGAACGCGGACACGTGACGGGTCGATCCCTTCAAGGGCGTGGTTCAGCGCCTCAACGTGGCCCGCTGCGATTTTCAAAAACTCCGCATCGGTCAGGTCTTGGAAAAGCATGTGGCGCGACAAGGCCAGATCAGGACAATCAAGCTGCAGGTACAGGCCCGCATCAACAATCGCGCGGTACTCAGCGCGCATTACATCCGCGAGCGCCGCCAAATAAGCCTCGCGCGTGGGGTAGTAGTCGTTTTGCAAAAAGAGGCTGATCACACCGGGGGACGCGGCATTCATAAAGCCCTCAGACGCGCCATGCTTTTGCATCGCGGCTTTCAGGTTTGCGATGTCTTTAGCCAGATCATCAACAGGTTTGGCCTTCACCTCGCCCACACACATGGGGCGGTTATATGTAGGGGTGCCGCCACCTTGGGCTTGGCGCTCAAGAAACTTGGGGAACAGCTTCAAATCAGCGGGCGCGTTGCGGGGGCTGTCACCGTCAAAGCCTGTGTAACGGTCTTTGACATAGGTCGCATAACTGATCTTGGATGTCTCACCATCACTGACGATATCAACGCCCGCGGCCACTTGGCGCGCCACCACATCATCGACTGCCTTTGTCATGCAGCTGTCAAATGCGGCTTGATCGTATGGCTGTTCTTTTTCACGGGCAAAAATGAAATCCACCACTTCTTGAACCCGCGGAAGTGAGCCTACGTGCGTTGTTTTAACCATCTGATATCCCCAAAATTATTCAACGCCACACTAGGCATTTTGGCCCTGCCCTCAACCCGATAGTCGGGCAAGGCCAATCATTTTACTGGACCCAAGTAAGGCCGGCAGCGTCATCCGTAGCACTCACACGGTAAAGCGCTGCCTCGCCTGTCATCGCAGGTGTGATGGTACGTGCTTTGTTAGGAGGAATAGCAAAAGTGTCCCCCGGGGCCAGAACCGTTTCAAAGCCTTCGACATTCACTTTCCAATGGCCAGTCATGCCCATAAGCACCTCATGCTTTTCTGTAGTGTATCCCGCCTCGGGCAGGGAGCCACGGCCAATCATGTCCACATCAAAGCCGGGCTTATCAATGAGCATCCCGTGCTCACCGATAACACGCGCGGGCTGTTTGTCCGCTAATGCAAGCATGTCGTAATACCGCGCCACATATCCCGGCACGACTTCGGATGTGGTGGGTTCAGGAAACGCAGCCAATTCCGCGTCACTCAGCACGGGCATCGGAACAACCCCATCAGGTAAGGTTTCCCCTTTTTTGGTGTCATAAAGACGTCCGTTGTCGCCCAGAAGCAAACCGTGCGCACCGGCATCTTCAATGACTTGCGGCGCCCAAATTACGCCGCCGCCTGCATCATCACCGCCCAAAATAGCCATGATCATGCCGTAGTCATCACCGATGTTTTCGAACCCGCGGAAAATACCTGTTGGAATATTGAAGATATCGCCCGCTTCCAAAGTGACTTCACCTGCATCACCCCAACGACCCCAGAAAAAGCGCCACTTGCCTTTAAGAACAAAGAAAACCTCTGCAGTGCGGTGGCTGTGCAGAGAGTTGCGGCACTTAGGAGGCTGTCCGGCAGCACCGATGTTAAAGCCGATCTGATCGGAAATATGGACGTGCTGGTCGGCGCTTTCAGACACGCCGCCCCCAATGATTGTGAAGTTCTCTTTTTGATCAGAACCCGGCGTATGTGCATCAATAAATGCGGTCCGGCAGGGTTTAAGTTCGCCGTAGCGAACGATGCGATCTGACAAATCAGTCATGTTGGTCTTCCCGTAGTATGGTGGCTGGCTCAGCCTTGGTGTTTCAAAATTTGCGCCCAGATGGCGACTTCATCAATCAGCGTCCACTCGCGGCGCAGGCCCCAAGGCCCGTATTCCACGTGCGTGATGCCCATCACGTGGACCGGCGCACCGGTGGGTTTTCCGAACATGCCCCATCCGTCGTGTTTGCCGTCCAGTGACCAGCGCACCGCGGCACGTGGCGGCATCATCGGGTCTTCGCGACCGATAACGTGGTTCAGCTTGAATTCTGCAGAAGGGAACGCAGAGCGCAGTCCAAGCCAGAATGCATCAGCAAACTCGTGGCTGTGACCTTTCTTGTTGCCCGCGTATTCAAGCTGTGCGCCGCGGTCATATTCACGACTGATTACGCTGAATTCTGCGCGCATCATCCGCTCGATAAGATTGGCGGTCTTAGCGCCCCATTCATTGTCGTTGCCGCGTCCAAGGTAGGGACCGTCTTCGTCAATCGCAGGGGTGAACGGCGTCATCTCGTTCAAACGCTCGGCTGCAAATTCCCGTGGCTCATAGCCAAGTTGGCGTACAATGCCGCCATTATCGCGGATCAGCCATTCGTCAGAGATCATGTTGTCTTGGGCAAAACAGTCTGCCAGCGCGAGGCTAACCACCTTACGGCCCGTGGGCGCGCCAAACGCACCATCCCCAAGATGCGTCGCCGTTGAGCGGATCCGGTGAGACGACAACATCCCCTCTTCCGGCGTGCCGGACCAAATTACGTCTTCCCCGAGCAAAGTCCGATCAGGAAACTGAACCAGCGTCGCCATCGTCGCCGCCGTCGCACCCTTTTCACCGCGCGCAAAAACACCGGGCATCCGGACATAGACATCAGGGTGGTAATAGCGCTCCATCGCTTCGCCAAGGCCGCGATCTTCCCAAACCTCTTTGGTAATGCCGATAATATAATCAGGGAAATCTTTGAATTTATTGTCGAAGCCGCGCATCAGTTTTCCTTTGGTACTTTGGCTGAAGTTCTGACCACGAGGGGTCCATCTATTGTAATTTGATCTGCAGAGGCATCCGCGTCCTCAATCATCGCTAAAAGAGTGTCGACGGTTGCATGAACCATACGGTTTACCGGCTGACGAAGGGTCGTCAGCTCATACGCGCCCCACGCCGCCATGGAGACATCATCATATCCTACGATCGAAACATCATTTGGCACAGATATCTTCATTGCACCGCGCAAATGATCCATCACTGCGAACGCCATGTGATCATTACCCACAAAAATTGCGTCGCAACCGTGCTCGCTCACCAGAGTTTCTGCCGCCTCAGCCGCAGTATCACGGCGGTACATCCCATCAATCTGATGCACCAGTTCTGATCCCGCAGCTTGTAGCCCACTTGCAAAGCCCTGCGCGCGGTCTTGGCCCGTGATCGAGCCCATCCAACCCGAAATATGACCGATCCGCCGATGCCCGCCTTTAACGAGAAACGACGCAATCTTGGCCGCACCTTGAAGGTTGTCGCTGGTGACCTGGGCCAATGCGCCGCCCCGTTGACCCCGGTTAAAAAGGACCAGTGGGATGCCAGCAGCGGCGCATTTATTGGTCAGCTCATCACTGATGCCCACGCTTGCGGCGATAATGCCGTCTACCTGATAATCCATTAACTGATCAAAAGTCTGTTTAACCTCGTCGCCGCGGCCTTTGGTTGTAAATATCAGGATGTGGTAACCTTGCTCTTTGAGCACATTACTCAGCCGCTCAAGCGCATCTGGATAAAACTGATTATCAAGGTAAGCCACGACCAACCCGATGATCTTTGAGCGCCCCGTAATTAACCCGCGCGCCAACCTATTGGGCCGGTACCCAAGGGCATCAGCCGCGCTGCGTACTTTGTCTTGGGTGGCCTTGCTGGCGCTAGCACCACTGAAAACGCGGCTGACTGCAGACTGGCTTACACCCGCCCGCTGCGCCACATCAAACGAAGTGACCTTACCCTTCATTGGGCACCATTTTGGCGCGCACACCTCATCCCGCAGTCCAGCCGCCGTCCACTAAAATAGACGTTCCCGTGACCATCGCACTGGCGTCCGTGGCCAAAAATACCACGGCCCCCATGATATCTTCGATCTCAGCCACACGGGGCAGTTTGATCTTTTCTTCGATCCACGCGCGCTTTGCTGGATCTTCAAAAGTGGCTTCGGTCAACGGTGTGCGAATAAACGTCGGACAAATGGTGTTCACGCGAATGTTGCGCGGGCCCCATTCGATGGCCATCGCCTTGGTCATGCCCTCAACGGCGTGTTTTGTGCCGCAATATACAGCACGTTCCATCCCGCCGACGTGGCCCATCTGGCTGCTGATCTGGATGATCGAGCCACCGTTCTGCATGCCTTTGGCCGCTTCTTGTGCAAGAAAATACGCCGCTTTGAAATTAATCGCTGACACTGCATCAAAATCTTCAGGACGCGCATCAATCGCCGGACCGTGGCGCGCCATACCGGCGGAGTTACACACAACATCAACAGGTGTTTTCAGCACATCACGCACCGCTTCAAGGTCCGTCACATCAAGCTGAACTGCCTCAACAGAAAGGCCCTGAGCGGCCATTTCATCCGTGGCGGCCTGCAACTCGGACATGCCACGCGCAGCCATCACCACATGCGCGCCTGCTTGCGCCAAAGCGGCAGCACAGCCCAAACCGATACCACGCGATGCGCCAGTAACCAGTGCACGTTTGCCATCAAGACGGAACGACGGGGTGTTGGGGATCATGGCTCAGACTCACTCTTGCATAGGTTTGCAAGATTACCCTACGCCCAAGATTTACACCTGACAATCCCCTTAGGGTGATCGCCTTAAATGTCGAGACATGTGATGAGATTTCTCAGCCGATACGCGGATATGGCGGTGCCGTTCGTTTAACATCGCCACTTTCACCGTGATACTTTTGAAGCGCGTGCCCTTACCGGGTTAATTCACGCATCCGCGCCAGAACATCAACGCCAAGCTGTGCGTAAGCATCCAGCAAATCAACAAGCACCCAGTTTTCACGGATAAGACCGCCTTTCACCCGCCAGAAATCAAGACTGCGCATGGTGATGCGCTTGCCCGATGGTGCAATTCCAAGCCATCCACCGCCATCGAGCGTCATATTCATGCCGGGCCATGCAGTGAAAGCAACATAGTCGCCTTGCGCAAAATAATGCCCCTTCTCAACCTCACCTTTACGGTCAGGCATAGCATTCAAAAACGGGATTTGATGGTGCTTGCGAAAACCTTCGATCCCGCGCGCGGTCCCAATGCCCGCAGGCCCGTACCAACTACAGCGCGGATCCCAAAACGCAGGAAGCCGCATCGCCTCTTCGCCGTCGTTGTTAAAGCTGAGATGGTGCAACATATCGCCCACCACCGCAGATGCCGCAGTACCATCCCCTTCAATGCGCAGACCGTCACAGGTTGACGGTCCAAAAACCGTCATTTCGCGGCCCAAGCTGGGCGACATCGGCCATGCACCGGCCTGCATCATCAATTCGGGAATATCCCAAAGCGCCTGCATTTCAACGATCTGATCGCCTTCAACACGAAAGAACTCATGAAACCGCATTGTTGCAAGGCGCGCCGTGGGCGGGATGTCCAAGAAGGGTGCCGCAAATTTACCCGCGTAATGCCCGCAGTGCCCGATCCATGTTTGACCATGGGTATCGACGCCCTGCATTTTGATGAACGGACGGCGTTCAAGATCGGGAAACGCAGTGTAGAGCGCGCTCAATGGCCCACCACTTGAGGGACCGTCATCAACTGCCCTGTCAGCTGCGGCAAAATCAGCAACGGACATTGTCTCAAACGGATGGGCAAGGTGGACTGTGGCGTCTGGTGCGAATGTCGCATTTACTTCAGCCCGAGCTGCATCGAAAGAGCACCCCTCCAGAACGTCAAAAACGTTAATCATGCATCAAGTCCTGCAGGGCAGCTGACGCCGGTTCCGCCGATCCCGCAATACCCAGTAGGGTTTTTCGTCAGATATTGCTGGTGATAATCTTCCGCGAAATAAAACGTCGGTGCCTCAAGAATTTCAGTGGTAACCGTTGGAAAACCCGCCGCATCCAAGCGCTCTTGATAGGCAGATTTGCTTTGTAATGCCGCAACCATTTGCGCCTCAGTGCTGCAATAAATGCCCGAACGGTACTGCGTGCCAAGGTCATTACCCTGCCGCATACCTTGGGTGGGATCATGCCCCTCCCAAAAAGCCACAAGCAACTCTTCGAACGAAATAACCGCCGGATCATAAACCACCCGCACCACTTCGTTGTGCCCCGTCTTGCCAGTGCAGACCTCATCATATGTGGCGTTCGGTGTATGACCCGCAGCGTAGCCAACCATGGTTAACCACACGCCTTCAAGTTGCCAAAAAATCCGCTCAACGCCCCAAAAACAGCCCATTCCAAACTGCACCACTTCCATGCCTGTCGGCACGTCCATCGTCAGATCGCGGCCCGACACAAAATGCGTCGCAGCCGTTGCAATCGGATCAGCACGCCCCGCAAGCGCGTTTTGCGCGCTTACCATCTGCATCTTTTTTCTTTGAAATAACATCATCGCAAAAACTCCATTCCGCAGCTTCTTTGGTCAGTGATATAGGGTCAGGTCGCCGGCTCGGCCAGCACGCGACTAAACACAGTTTCGTTGCCAGGGGTCGGGTGACGCGGGATCAACAAGGACAAGCCAAGCGACAAAGCAGCCATCCCCGCCGCCAAGATAAATACCAGCCCCGGTGATGTCAGCCACACATACCCTAACAGAGCAGGCAAAAAGACCGCTGCGATGTGGTTAATGGTGAACGCCACAGCCGCCGTGGGCGCGATATCTGCAGGATCAGCGATTTTCTGGAAATACGTTTTAATCGCCAACGCAAGACTGAAAAACAGATGGTTTACCACGTACAGTGACGCCGCCAAAACAACGCCCCATCCCAAATAATAGATGCCAGAATATGCCACGAAGACCACGAACAGTCCCACATATTCAACTGCCAATGCGCGGCGCTCGCCGAAGACTGCGACGACTTTGCCGATCATCGGCGCAAAAACCATGTTCGCGACCAAAGTAATCATTAAAAGCCCTGTGATCTCGTCTACTTTATAGCCGAAACGCTCAACCATCATGAAAGCTGCGAAAACCACAAAAATCTGGCGGCGCGCACCGGACATGAACTGCAACGCATAATAGAGCCAATACCGCTTGCGCAAAACGAACTCCTTGCGCTGTGGGCTGGGGCTTTCAAACTGTGGATAGGCAAAATACGCAAAGATCGCGAGGCACGCCGTGATCAAACCGCCTGTCATATAGACTGCGTTATAACTCAGGCCGAGCGGCTCCCACAAAAACTGCAGGCCGATATAGACAGACAACGTGGCCGCAGACCCTGCCCCAATGATCCAGCCCAGTGTTTGTGGCGCGCGCGCCTTATCAATCCACTGCAACTGAAGCGATTGGTTCACCGTCTCATAATAATGAAAGCCGATGCTGCTGAGCATCGTAAGCGTCAAAATACCGCCCATGTAAGGAAACTTTGCGGTCAAAGCTGTGGCAACACCCAGCAAAACCAACGCCACAATTCCCAGAACCTGCTCACGCATCACCATCAAAACAGCGATCACCCCGATTGCAAAAAAGCCCGGAATTTCGCGCACCGTGTGCAGCCAGCCGATGTCACTGCCGTCGAAACCCGCGACCTCAATCACAAAGTTATTGAGCAGTGCGGACCATGTGGAAAAGGCAATTGGCATCGCGGCCGCCATCAAAAACAGCAGAGCAACAGGCTGTCGCCAAACCGGCAGGGTCTTGGCTTCGGAGAGTTGAATATATTTCATACGCATTGCGATACGCCGAACCCGCATCAAAAGAAAGCCACCTTGTGCCGCGCTTATGTGTTCTCACGTTAGTATATGTCCGCCAAGCACGCTGTTGCCCTTGACCAATGCATAGGCGCAGATCACCTTTGCGGATATGTTTCCAATCCGCGATCATAACCCGTCAGGCCGCGTGCCCTTCGTGACCTACACGTTGATGGCACTGAACATCGGCATTTTCCTCAGTTACTGGCCTATTATGGACGACCCGCGCGCGCTGACGCGATTTTATATAGAGTGGTCGCTTATCCCGCGTCAGGTAACGGGTGGCTTGGACTTTGCGGGGTTGGTGACGTCCATGTTTTTGCATGGTGGCCTGATGCATTTGGCCGGAAACATGCTGTTTTTATTCATCTTCGGCGACAACATGGAAGACGCCTTTGGCCATTTTGGCTTTGCTGTTTTCTATCTGGCGTGCGGTGTGGGCGCAGGTCTCTCACATGTTATTTCTGATCCGCTAAGCACAATTCCCACTGTCGGTGCATCAGGGGCAATCGCCGCTGTGATGGGGGGGTACTTGCTCCTCTACCCCAAGGCGCGAGTGGATATTTTGTTGATCTTGGTGATCATCTTCAAAGTCATTCCCGTACCCGCGTGGATCATGCTGGGGCTGTGGTTTGCCTTCCAACTCTTTAGCGGGATCACAGCTCCTGCTGGCGCGGGCGTTGCCTACTGGGCGCACGCGGGGGGCTTTTTGATCGGGATGGCCGCGACTGTGCCCTTCTGGGTCAAAAACGGCGGGCCTGCATTCTGGCGGGCGCGGCAGATGCAGCCGCCCCACCCCGAAGCGCAATACACATACGCGCGCAGCAACGTCCCGCGCGTAACGCGGCGCAGATAAACCTAGCGGTCAAACTTCAGGCGCAGACCTTAAGAGCGGATGACTTTGGCGAAGTTGTCGAAGATTTCGTTGTTTGCAGCAATCACTGTGCCGCTGCCGATGATGTCGTCACCTGCTGTTACGGCGTCAATCATGCCGCCACCCTCAGTCACGATGATCAAGCCCGCAGCGATGTCCCACGGCTTAAGGCGCCGCTCCCAGAAACCTTCATAGCGGCCAGCCGCTACATAGGCCAAATCCAACGAGGCCGCACCAAAGCGGCGCACACCGGATGTTGCAGGCAACAAACGGCCCAAGTCCTGGAGTGTCTGCGGAAGGTCTGCGCGACCCGCCCAAGGCAAGCCAGTCGCAAAAACTGATTCGATCAAACGGTTGCGTCCAGACACCCGAATACGGCTTTCGTTCAGCCAGGCACCCTGTCCCTTTTCAGCAAAGAAACATTCATCTTTCACCGGATCGTAAATGACGCCGGCAACAACCGCGCCTTTGTGCTCAAGCGCGATTGAAACAGCCCAGTGCGGCAGGCCGTGCAAAAAGTTTGTCGTGCCATCGAGCGGGTCAACGATCCAGCGGCGGGTTGGGTCCTGCCCTTCGATCTCGGCGCTCTCTTCGCCCAAGAAACCATAGGTCGGACGCGCTTCCATAAGTTCTTCGCGAATGATTTGTTCTGCGTTCAGATCAGCGCGCGTCACAAAATCGCCCGCCCCTTTGACGCTGACTTGGAGCTGTTCAACTTCTCCAAAATCCTTCAAAAGCGCGCGGCCCGCTTTTCGGGCAGTTTTTATCATTACATTAAGATTGGCACTGCCCTGCATGGCTCAACTCCTATAAAGCTCAAGCCGCGGCTATAGAACGTCATCCACCATCGCGCAAGGAGTTGTAACCCATGACAAACAAGAACCCTCATGAAGGCAACCGGATGGACCCAACTGACTGGACCGCGTTTCGCGCCGAGATGCATCAGGTCCTTGATGCCTGCGTCGATCACCTTGAAAATGCCCGCAATCATCCGTGGCGGCCCGTTCCCGATGGATTTGATGCGGCCATATCGCTTGACACGCCAACGCGCGGGGACGCGACCAGTTTATTGACGGACACAATCATGCCCGCCTCCACCGGCAACACGCATCCAGCGTTCTTTGGGTGGGTCCACGGCACGGGCCAAGCCATGGGGCTTGCCTCGGAAATGGTAGCCGCCGCGATGAATTCTAACTGCGGAGGCCGCGATCATGGGGGCATCCGCATTGAAAAAGAATGCATCCGCTGGCTGACCGATTTGGCGGGACTAGGCGAAAATGCAAGCGGCATCCTGACCACAGGCACATCGCAGGCCACAATCTATGCGCTGTCTGCAGCAAAAGTAGCCCGATTTGGTGCAGATGTCCGCAAAACAGGCGTTCAAAATTTACCAACCGTGCGTGTGTATATCGCCCAAGGTGCGCACAGCTGCATCAAACAGGCCATGGAAATTCTTGGCTTCGGTGGGGACGCCGTGTGCCAGATCGCCCTGAAAGACGGGGCGATGGATACGGACGCACTGCAAACACAGCTGACCCAAGACGCCGCTTCCGGCATTGTACCGTTGGCAATTGTCGGCACCGCCGGAAGCGTTAACACAGGCACTTATGATGATCTGAACACTCTTTCGCGCATCGCCCAAGAGCACAGCACATGGCTGCACGTTGATGCGGCTTTCGGTTTTTGGATCCGTATCGCCGCACCACGCCTCAACGTCCTTGCGAGCGGCATTGAACACGCCAATTCCATCGCACTGGACGGGCACAAGTGGTTGGGCGTGCAATACGATTGCGGCGCGTGTTTGCTACGCGATCATGATCTGCACCGCGCGACATTCTCAGACCGTGCAGAATATTTGACCGCGCAATCCGCAGGGATCGGTGCGGGAGATTGGTGGCCCACGGATTATGGCACCGAACTTAGCCGCGGGATGCGCGCGCTTAAACTCTGGACCACGCTCAAAACTCACGACCGCGATACAATAAGCGCCGCCATCACGGACAACTGTGATCAAGCCGCGCTAATGGGCGAGTTGGTTGAAGCCTCCCCCTATCTAACGCTCGCGCATCCTGTCATCTCAAACCTGTGCGTCTTTACGCCAAATGCCGGTGACGCCTCTGATATTGCGGCGGCCTTGCAGCTGTCTGGTGATGCAGTTTTCTCGACCACGACTGTTGATGGCAAAAACTGTTTGCGCGCGGCGATCGTGAACCACCGCACTACATCGCAAACAATCCACGACGTGATCGCTGCGGTAGAGGCGCAAGTGATCGCTGCGCGCTAAATGGTGCTAATGGCGTTGAAGTTTAACCGCTTCGATGCCAGCCAGCTTTAGAAGATGCGCCATGTAGGGAAGCGTGGTCTCGTTGCTGCGTGTGGCGGCGTAAAGCCTGCGCGTAATGCCTGTTTCTGTCAGTGGCCGCGTCACGTAGTCAGACGAGTATTTTACCTCGCGTACGACCCAATCAGGCAACACCGCCACACCGCGATTTGAGGCAACCAACAACAAGATTACGGCCGTCAGTTCCGCTTGACGGACCTCTGCCGGTTCAACTTTGGCAGGGATCAAGAGCTGTGAGAAAACATCAAGCCGCGAGCGTTCAACAGGATAGGTTATCAGAGTTTCGCCGCGAAAATCCTCGGCGTCGACAAAAGGCTTGCTGGCCAGCGGGTGCTGGTTCGAGGCAACAAAAACCGCGTCGTAATCAAAAAGAGGTGTGAAATCGACACCAGCCAGATCCGCCGGATCCGATGATACAACAAGATCAACTTTTTCCTTTTGCAACGCAGGAAGCGCGTCAAAGGCCAAGCCGGGCAAAATATCAACGTCCACGTCAGGCCAGGCTTTGCGGAATTTTTCAAGCACCGGAAACAACCACTCAAAACAGGCGTGACACTCAATCGCGATATGAAGGCGTCCTGCGCGGCCCTGCTCAATGCCCGCAAACTCGGCCTCAAGCGCTGCGACTTGGGGCAACACTTGCTCAGCCAGACCCAACAGCTTCATGCCCGCCGCAGACAATTTCAAAGGCTTTGAGCGCCGGATAAACAGCTCAACTTGCGCTTGATCCTCAAGACCTTTGATCTGATGGCTCAGCGCAGATTGGGTAATGTTGAGCCTGTCCGCAGCAGCCGACAGCCCACCGGCTTCATGGATCGCTTTGATCGTGCGGAGATGGCGAAACTCGATATGCATGCTGTCCTCATAATGATGGTGAGCGTTATGAACTTGCCTCAAGTAATGCCCGCAGGCACAAAAACGCAAGCCAAAAAGGAATATGCCATGCCAAGCCCATCTGTGAGTTTCGAGTTCTTTCCGCCCAAATCCATCCCCGCCGCGTTCCGCCTTTGGGATTGCGTGCAAACTCTTGCGCCCCTTGATCCGTCATTCGTGTCCGTGACCTACGGCGCGGGCGGCACGACCCGCAAACTCACCCACGAGGCCGTCAGTGCGCTGAGTAGCCAGACAGACCTGACCGTGGCCGCACATCTGACCTGCGTCGATCAAACCCGTGATGAGACGTTGGAAATTGCGCGCGCCTACATGGACCAAGGCGTGCGCCAGATTGTGGCGCTTCGCGGGGACGCCCCCAAAGGCCAAGCGCAGTTCACACCGCACCCCGAAGGCTTTGCATCGTCCCTTGAGTTGATCAGCGCGCTTAAAGTTGAAGGCGCTGAGCACATTCGCGTCGGCGCTTATCCAGATTGCCATCCTGATGCCACGAACATGAAGGCCAATGTTGACTGGCTGAAACGTAAGATAGACGCAGGCGCCGACAGCGCATTAACGCAGTTCTTCTTTGAGGCCGACACGTTCCTGCGGTTTCGCGATCACTGCGCAGCAGCAGGCATCACCGCGCCGATCATCCCCGGCATTTTGCCAATCGAGACATGGTCTGGCGTGCGCGCTTTTGCCAACGCCTGCGGCACACCAACGCCGCGCTGGCTTGATGATGCATTCGACAAAGCAACCCGCGATAACCGTGCCGACCTGCTGGCAATTTCCCTGGCAACAGAACTGTGCGATACGCTGATTACGGAAGGTGTCGAACAGCTGCATTTCTATACGCTGAACAAGCCAGAAATGACCCGGGACGTATGCCACGCCTTGGGGATTACTCCGCAACTCGAACTTGAGAAAGTCGCCTGACACCGCGGCGCATCTCAACGGCCAGCGGGTGGATCGCCTCGGACGGATCAAGCCCGACGCGCCGACGTTTGCGGGACAAAAACACCACTGACAGCCCACGCCAATTCCCCGTTGAAGGCGCGTTGGGGTTTTCTACAAACCGCCCGCGCCAGTCACGGGGCAACGGCACGCCGCAGTGATCCAAGTGACCCAACATCCAGTTCAGTGGGATATTCGCCAAACCGCGGTCCACCACATACGCCCCGATCTGCCCGCCCACATCACCGTGCGTGCCCGAAAACAAACTTGCTCCATCTGCACACCGCGCCAGTCTGGCCGGGTCTCCCATTTGACCGGCATATATGCCCGCCGCGTCTCATCAAGCGCCAACGCGTGAAATCCGTTTCGGACATTCTGGCCAAGCGTGTGGGAATGAAACAGGTGCTTCTTTTCGGTGATCCGCCACAATAGAGGCAACCGTAGCCCAAGGGCTTTGACCGTGTCCCAAACACCAATCATCTCAATCGGTGTATCTGGGTGACAATGGGCATTCGAAAACGCGCGCCGCACGTCTGAGTTGCTGCCACTTTCGTAATGCCTGTAGGCCGTGCGAATATTGCGCACTGTTGCATGTTCGCGCTGCAAAAGGCCAATCTGGTCCACCATGCCCGCCAAACTGCGCACCGCATAAGCCCCACGCGAAAACCCAACCAGAACAATTTTGTCGCCTGCCCTGTAGCGACTTGCCAGATACCCATAGGCGCGCCGGATCTGCCGGTTGATGCCGCGCCCTACCATGACATCCCACGTTGTGCGCCAGTCAAACCACTGGATGCCCGGCTCATAATAAACGGATAGTTGCGGGCTTTCGCCGACTTCTTGAAGTAGCTTGAAAACATGCCCCGCGTTCGTCTCACGCCCCGCGCTCAACGATGACATGGTACCATCAAGGATAATGACATGGGTCACGCTGGCGCTATGCGTGCCCTCTTTGATTTGCTGCGGAGCAGGCCCCCGCGTAATCCACCTGAATAATCGCCTAAACACAACGCGCTCTCCTTGGACCAGCTATCGCACAAGCGGCCATCACACCCCAACCAAACTGACGTGAAAACAGTGTAATATTTCGTAACGCAGCCGCAATGGGTCAGTTGTCTGCTCACAGGCCTTTTCCTTGGGGCGTAGCTCGGCTATCTGAGGGCCAATCTGATAAGGGATGAAGATCGATGGCACTGGACAAAACTTTCAATGCAGCCGAGGCAGAGGCGCGTCTTTACAAAGCATGGGAGGACAGCGGTGCCTTCAAAGCAGGTGCAAACGCATCGCGCCCCGAGACGTTCTCTATCGTGATCCCGCCCCCCAACGTCACCGGCAATCTGCACGTTGGGCACGCATTCAACAACACGCTGCAAGACATCTTGATCCGCTGGAAACGCATGCAGGGCTACGACACCCTGTGGCAAGCGGGCACAGATCACGCTGGCATCGCAACCCAGCTTGTGACCGAGCGTGAAATGGCTGCCAACGGCGAACCCACCCGTGCTGAAATGGGTCGTGACGCCTTCATCGAGCGCGTCTGGCAGCAAAAAACCCGCACACGTGGCAATATCATCGGTCAATTGAAACGTCTTGGCGCGTCTTGTGACTGGGACCGTGAGGCCTTTACGATGGGCGGCGCCAAAGGTGACCCGGAAGCCGGCAACGGCGCACCAAACTTTCACGACGCAGTCATCAAAGTCTTCGTAGAGATGTACAACAAGGGCCTGATCTACCGCGGCAAACGTCTGGTGAACTGGGACCCCCATTTTGAAACGGCGATCTCTGATCTTGAGGTTGAGAACGTCGAAGTTGCAGGCCACATGTGGCACTTCAAATACCCGCTCGCGGGTGGTGAGACATATACGTACATCGAAAAAGATGCTGACGGCGTCGAAATCCTGCGTGAAGAGCGGGATTATATTTCCATCGCGACCACGCGCCCTGAAACAATGCTTGGGGACGGTGCTGTTGCCGTAAATCCACGCGATGAACGCTATGCGCCAATCGTTGGCAAGCTGTGCGAAATTCCCGTGGGGCCCAAAGAGCATCGCCGCTTGATCCCGATCATCACCGATGATTATCCTGATATGGAGTTCGGCTCTGGTGCGGTGAAAATCACCGGCGCGCACGATCCTAATGACTATCTGGTGGCAAAGCGCGCAGGCATCCCGCTCTATAACCTTATGGACACCAAAGCAGCGATGCGTGCCGATGGCCGCAGCTATGCCGAAGAAGCCGCAACTGCTTTGCGCATCGCACGGGGCGAGGAAGACTTCGACGAGGCGAAAATCGCCGCGATGAACCTTGTTCCCGATGATTACCGCGGCCTTGACCGGTTTGAGGCCCGCAAGAAAGTGATCGCCGACATCACAGCCGAAGGTTTGGCCGTGATGACACAAGAGACCTTCAAAGATGAGGATGGCAACGAGGCAACCCGCAGCGTGCCGCTTGTTGAGAACAAGCCGATCATGCAGCCGTTCTGCGACCGCTCAAAAGTGGTGATGGAGCCTATGCTAACGGATCAATGGTTTGTCGACGCGTCGAAAATCGTGGGTCCCGCCCTTGATGCTGTGCGTGACGGCCGCACGACAATTTTGCCCAAAAGCGAAGAGAAAGTATATTTCCACTGGCTTGAGAACATCGAACCGTGGTGCATCTCGCGGCAATTGTGGTGGGGACACCAGATCCCCGTTTGGTTTGACGGCGACGGCAACCAGTATTGCGCCGCAACCGAAGCAGAGGCTCAGGCCCTTGCAGGTGACGGTGTTGCACTTACCCGTGATCCCGATGTTCTGGACACATGGTTCTCGTCCGGCCTTTGGCCAATCGGCACACTTGGCTGGCCAGAACAAACCGCGGAACTGGCGCGCTATCACCCCACATCAACACTGATCACTGGCACAGATATTCTGTTCTTCTGGGTAGCCCGAATGATGATGATGCAGCTGTCCGTGGTGAACGACATTCCGTTCGACACAGTCTATCTGCACGGCCTTGTGCGCGATGCCCAAGGCAAGAAGATGTCGAAAACCACCGGCAACGTGATCGACCCGATCGATATCATTGACGAATACGGCGCGGATGCTTTGCGTTTTGCCAATGCGGCGATGGCGTCTCTGGGCGGGGTGCTGAAACTCGATATGCAGCGTATCGCAGGTTACCGTAACTTTGGCACCAAAATCTGGAACGCCCACCGCTTTGCCGAAATGAACGGCGCTGTGGGCGGCAACGGCACGCGTCCAGAGCCCACCGCAGCAGTCAACCGCTGGATCATTGGTGAGACGGCCAAAGTGCTTGCAGACGTGAACGCAGCCCTTGAAGCTTACCGTTTTAACGATGCGGCCAATGCGCTTTATGCATTTGTGTGGGGCAAGGTTTGTGATTGGTATGTGGAGCTGTCAAAGCCGCTGTTGCAGGGCGATGATGATACGCACAAAGCCGAAACCCAAGCGACCATGGCATGGGTTTTGGACCAGTGCTTGATCCTTCTGCATCCCATTATGCCTTATGTCACCGAAGAACTTTGGGGCACATCAGGCGACCGCAAATCCATGTTGGTCCATGCACAATGGCCAAGCTACGGCGCGGACCTTGTGGATCCGGCCGCGGACGAAGAACTGAACTGGGTAATCTCTTTCATCGACGCGGTCCGTTCCGCACGCGCGCAAATGAACGTGCCTGCGGGCCTCTATATTCCGGTTCTCGCGATGAATATCGATCCGGCAGCACGGGCGGCTTACACCGCCAATGAGGCAATGATCAAACGTCTTGCGCGGATCGATAACCTGTCTGATGCGGCAGAGACCCCCAAAGGGGCGATCTCTGTGAACGCCGGTGCATCAAGCTTTGCGCTGCCGCTCAAAGACATTATCGACGTGGACAAAGAAAACGCCCGCCTGTCCAAAAACCTGCTCAAGCTTGAGAAGGAAATCAAAGGGCTCGAGGGCCGCGTCAACAATCCAAAGTTCGCGCAATCCGCACCTGCGGAAGTGGTTGAAGAAGCCAAAGCGAACCTGTCAGAACGTCAAGGCGAGGCAGAGATTGTTCGCTCTGCTTTGGCCCGCTTGGCCGAAATTTAGGCAGGCGTTCCCAGGCACTCGGGCGGCAAAGAAAGGTGTTGAACATGAGCAATGATTTTCTAACGCCGCTCGCCCGTGACTTGCCGGCCTCAGTCCCTTTTGTTGGGCCAGAGGCGCAAGAACGCGCCTGTGGTGCAGCCTTTACCGCGCGGCTTGGCGCAAACGAGTCTGCCTTTGGCCCCTCACCCAAAGCGATTGCGGCTATGCAGCACGCGGCGACTGAGGCTTGGCAATACGCCGATCCAGAGGCGCATGAGTTGAAACACGCTTTGGCGGAATTCCACAACGTCAGCCCGGATCACATCATGATTGGCGAAGGCATCGACGGTCTTCTGGCCAATCTGGTGCGTCTCACAATTACTGAAGGTGACCATGCGGTCACGTCACTGGGGGCCTACCCCACGTTCAATTATCATGTTGTGGGATTTGGCGGCACATTGGCGACAGTGCCATACCGGGACGACCGTGAAGACATCACTGCCCTCTGGGAAAAGGCGCGACAGACCCCGCGCACCAAGCTGATGTATCTCTCTAATCCCGACAATCCGATGGGCACGGCACATAGTGCAAAAGTGATTGAGGCAGCCATTAAGGACATTCCTGCAGGCGTTCTTTTGGTGCTCGACGAGGCCTATGCGGACACCCATCATGACCTGCCGCAGATTGATGCCAATACCCCGAATGTCATTCGGATGCGCACATTTTCAAAGGCTTACGGGCTTGCAGGGGCACGGGTCGGCTACGCACTTGGCGCGCCGGAGGTCATCGCGGCATTCAACAAAGTGCGAAACCATTTCGGCATGTCGCGGGTCGGGATGGCAGGTGCGCTGGCCGCATTGCAAGACCAAAGCTATCTGAAGAAAACAGTAGCACAAATTGACGCATCCAAGGCGCGCATTGCCGAAATCGCTAGCGCACACGGACTTACCTGCCTGCCCTCACATACTAATTTTGTTGCAATTGATTGCGGCCGTGACGAGGCTTTCGCAGTCCGGGTGATGAACGAATTGCTCGAACGCTGCATCTTCGTGCGCAAGCCCGCCGTGGCCCCCCAAAGCCGTGCTATCCGCGTGTCCTGTGGCCCGCAAGACGCCATGGACGCATTTGAAAAGGCATTTGCAGCGACTATGGCGAAGTTAGCGTAATTTGAATTAATTCTTGCCTGAGAGCTTTGCCGCCATAAAGTTATGTTTAACCATTGGCTTCTAGCGTGCAGAGTATGTCTTATCGAAAACCCATTTCTGACCGTGCAGAGCGTTACACAAAGCCGTTCTTATGGAGTTTTGGAGCGCTGCTCTTTATGGCGATCTTCGCGATCTACACCCATTGGGGCACTGTTGGCGTGATGCTCTTTGCCTACAGTTTTGACCTGTTAATCATCAGGCGCATTCCACAAAAAATCAAAGAACGCGCCTGACAACCATTAAGCATCCTGTGCTGTTATCCCTGCCCCGCCAGAAGGCGCGTCGCTGCTTCAAGTGCTCCGTCCCCATGGGGCAAACCGGTGGCTACAAGCCCTGTTTGAATTGTGCCCAACGCACCCAAAATCATTTGCGCGTTCACATAGCCCATGTGACCGACACGGAAAAAACCGTCTGACTTTGGATCGTCTTCGGTTGCCATACCCAACCCGATACCAAGGGTAAGACCCGCATTTGCGCTCACCCAATTTCGCAGGGTCGTCGCGTGCGGGGCACCGGTGCGCAATGTTGTCACCGCATGACTGCGCAGCGCACGATCTGCGATGTTCAACTCAAGAGGGCCATCTTTTGACCAACACTCAAACGCGGCCCAAACGGCCTCAGCCAACACACGGTGCCGCGCCAAGACGTTCTCATAGCCTTCCTCGTTGATCATATCCAACGCTTCACGCAATCCATAAATATGATGCGTTGGGGCTGTGCCGCACCAATGCAGATAGAAAAACTCTGGGTTCGTGCGCGGGCGCCAATCCCAATAACGCGACAGGCATCCGTTTGCTTCGCGAATGTCATCGGCTTTGTCACTGTAGAAAACAAAGCTCATCCCCGCCGGCACCATCAGGCCCTTTTGACAACCTGCGACCATCACATCGACGCCCCACGCGTCCATGCGGAAATCATCACAGCCAAAACTTGCGATACAATCCGCCATTAACAGCGCATCACTGCCCGCCTCGTCCATCAAAGCACGCACCGCAGACACGTCGTTTTTCACCGAGGTCGATGTATCAACGTGCACCATCAAGACCGCTTTGGCCTGAGGCGTCGCCGCAAGAGCCTCGGCGACACGGGCGGGATCAAAACTGCTGCGTCTGCCAAAATCCAGAACATGCGCGGTGACGCCCATCGCCTTGGCCATATCTGCCCAGCCATTAGCGAACAGCCCGGTCATGATGACGATCACCTCATCACCTGCAGAAAGCGTGTTGAACAAAGCGGCCTCCCATGCGGCATGGCCGTTACCGATGTACATCGCAACGTGATGCTTGGTCCGCGCCATCGCCTTGAGATCAGCAGGCAGTGTTTCAGTGATCTCAATCAGTTCACCCTCATAAATGTTGGGCGACGGGCGGTGCATCGCCTGCAAAACGCGGTCTGGCATAACAGAAGGACCGGGAATAGCGAGGTAGTGGCGACCGTGGGTAAGCGATGTCATTTTAAATATCCTTGAAAGGCTCGGATCTGTTCCGATGGCTTAGAGCTAGACCGCCGATGCGCGTTGGTCAATTCGTGACCCTTGCGCCAACGTGTTTGCCAGAATAGACCGTAGGTTACGCATCTGCCCTGCCTAACTGAAAGTGCGCAACGACAGTGACCGAAACATCCCCCCCTTCAACTGATATAGCCGCGCAAAGCCCTGTTGCTGCGGGCACACCTCGGACCCTCACGGACCGTGCGCTTTTTGGCTGGCTTTGGACACGGTTTTTGCGTCCGCACACAGGCTGGCTGATCATCGCGTTGATCTTCATGGCCGTCGAAGGCTCTATGTTGGGGCTGTTGTCGTATATGCTACAGCCGATGTTCGATACGGTGTTTGTGGGCGGCAACAAAAGTGCGGCTTACGTCGTAGGCGGCGTTATTTTTGGCATCTTTGCGGTTCGTGCCATCACAACTGTCGGTCAGCGCGCGATCCTGACGCGCATCGCCCAAAAGACCGAAGGCACCATTAAATCCGATATGGCGCGCCACCTGATGAGCCTCGACATGGGGTTTCATCAAAAGAACCCACCGGGATATCTGATTGAGCGTGTGCAAGGCGATGTGCAAGGCGTGAACCAAGTCTGGATGGCGCTGATCACCGGTGCGGGCCGTGATGCAGTGACCCTTGTGGCACTTTTGGTTGTGGTGCTGTCCATCGATTGGGTCTGGACGCTTGTTACCCTGATCGGGCTGCCGCTTATGATCCTACCAAGCCAGCTGATGCAGCGGTTTGTGCGGCGCAAAGCCACCAATGCCCGCGATGTTGCGGCCTCTATGTCTACGCGTCTTGACGAAATTTTTCACGGCATGGCCCCCATCAAGCTGAACCGCTTGGAGACGTATCAAGATGACCGCTACACTGGACTGATCTCGAAACGTGTCCGCGTTGAAGTACAAGCCGCGATTGGCCGTGCAATGATGTCTGGTCTTGCGGATTTGGTGGCAGGCATCGGCTTTTTTGCAGTGCTGGTTTATGGCGCGAGCGACATCATTTCGGGCGAAAAGACAATCGGTGAATTCATGTCCTTCTTTACGGCCATGGGATTTGCGTTTGAGCCCCTGCGCCGCTTGGCCGGTCTTGCAGGTATTTGGCAAACGGCTGCGGCGGGGATTGAACGGCTCAAAGAGTTATTTGAAACCACGCCGGATCAGATCAAAGCGCCAGTTTCCATAACCCCGCTACCTGTAGAAACCGGCGACATTGTCCTACGCGACGTGCATCTTAGCTACGGCGATCATCCAGTGTTGCAGGGCGCAAGCTTTACCGCCGCCGCGGGTCAAACAACCGCGCTGGTGGGCGCATCTGGCGCGGGCAAATCGACTGTGTTCAACTTGCTAACGCGCCTCAATGACCCAAGCGCCGGTCAGGTAATGTTGGGCGATACGGACATTACCCAATTTGACATCAACGCGCTGCGCTCACTTTATTCCGTGGTGACACAAGACGCGCTGCTCTTTGATGAAACCATCCGCGAAAATATTTTGTTGGGTCAGAGCAACGTCACAGACGAACAGCTTGCTGCTGCCCTTGATGCGGCCCACGTCAGTGCGTTTTTGCCCAAGCTTGAGCAAGGCATTGATACCCCCGCAGGTCCAAGGGGGTCAGCGCTGTCTGGCGGGCAACGACAGCGCGTTGCGATCGCGCGCGCGCTTTTGCGTGACACGCCGATCTTGCTGTTGGACGAGGCGACATCGGCTCTCGACACCCAATCGGAAAAACTGGTCCAAGATGCGCTTGAGAAGCTTTCAAAAGGCCGCACAACACTAGTGATCGCACACCGCTTGTCGACAATTCAAAACGCCGACAAGATTGTGGTGATGGACCGTGGGCGCGTCGTTGAGGAAGGCAGCCACGGGGCACTGATGGCACTTGGTGGTGCATATGCCGCCCTTCATGCTGCGCAATTCAAAGACGGCAAAACAGTCCACCGCGCACCGTATCTCAGCACCCCGTCCGAGACCGAAGAGGCCCCGAGTATTTGGACGTCACTGACTAACCTGTTCCGCCGCTCAACGTAATTAACTGTAGGCATAATCCATGACCGACCGCACCGTTTTTACAATCACAGGGCCTGACCGTCATAGCTTTCTGGCAGGGCTCATCACCAATTCATTTGATGCGCAGAGCCCACTGACATATGCGGCGCTGTTGACCGCGCAGGGTAAATTTGTTGCTGATTTCTTCTTGCTCAATGACGCGGAACAAGTGTTGCTTGATGTGGCCAGCACCCACGCCAGCCTGCTGTTCACGCGGCTGAACATGTATAAACTGCGCGCAGATGTGGCCATTGCGCAAAGTGATCTGTCCGTATCGCTTGGCAGCGGCCATGCTGATCCGCGCCACCCTGAATTACCCCATCGTGCTTATAGCACCACAAGCGATAGCAGCGCGTCTTCAGCGATCACATCGGACGCGCTTTCAGCCCTGAGCGTACGTTTGGCCGTGCCACAAACAGGGATTGAGCTGACGCCCGACACCTACATTCTTGAGGCGGGGTTCGAGCGCCTGAACGGCATAGACTTCAAAAAGGGATGTTTTGTCGGGCAAGAGATTTGTGCGCGGATGAAACATAAGACCGAGCTGAAAAAGGGTCTAGTGAAGGTCGCCCATGATGGCAGCGCAAAGGCCGATACCCCCATCACCAAGGACGGCAAGCCTGCGGGTCATCTTTATTCAGTGTCGGGGAATTTGGGACTGGCGCATATCAGATTTGACCGCGCCGATGGGATGAGGGCAGATGAAACCGCCCTCACCGTTATCGATTAGGCGCGCTCTGCGTATTCCATCGTTTCTGTGTTCACGACGATGTCTTCGTCCTGACCAACAAACGGTGGCACCATTACTTTGAAACCGTTATCCAAAACTGCTGGCTTAAAGCTGTTTGCGGCTGTCTGACCTTTGACGACTGGCTCTGTCTCAACAACTTTGCACACGACTTTTTGTGGCAGCGTTGCGTTAAGCGCTTCGGCTTCGTGGTATTCGATGACGATGGTCATGCCGTCTTGCAAGAATGCGCGACGCTCGCCCAAAATATCTGCAGGCAGTTCAATTTGCTCATAAGTCTCGGTGTCCATGAACGTCAACATGCCGTCGCTTTCAAAAAGGAACTGCTGGTCTTTTTGCTCAAGGCGGACGCGCTCAACTTTGTCGGCACTGCGAAAACGCTCGTTAAGCTTTGAGCCGTTACGAAGGTTCTTCATCTCGACCTGAGCAAAAGCACCGCCCTTACCCGGCTTCACATGGTCTACTTTAACAGCGGCCCAAAGCCCGCCGTTATGTTCCAAAACATTACCTGGTCTGATCTCGTTTCCGTTGATTTTTGGCATAGGTCGGATGTCCCGCAAGTGTTGATATACTATTAACAGCGCCTATATCCTTGGTAACGGAAGCTGGCAAGCAAGGGCCGATTATTACAATTCAGTAAAAAGCCATGCGTTTTCATCATGACAGCCATGCAAAAAATACTTCCCCGAATCGTATTGAATGGTCCATAACGACCCAACGCCGAGAACAAGACCAACTGTATTTAGGAGACGAGATGCAAGATTTCGTTGATGGCACTGCATTTAACAACGAACAAGGCAACCGCGCACGCAAGCTATTTGCAGCGGTGGTGCTGGCCGCATTGGACGATGCGATCGCTGATGACAAGAAATACGGAAATGGTCCAGACCAAATCGCCCGTTGGGCACGTTCACGTGATGGCCGCGAAGTTCTAAGCTGCGCAGGTATTGATCCGAACGAACGTGTTGTCGAAGGTTTGATGGACTTTGTTGGCAAGGGCGTACGGACATCCGTGGCACTTAGCCGTGAAGAAAGCGAGCGTCGCAACGCAGCACAGGCCGAAGCCGCTTAAGCGTACTGCGAACCTCACTACAAAAGAATTTATAGAATGCGTCCTAATATTTAGGGCGCATTTTTTATAAGCGATTTACCGCGGCTGTCCCCATTATTTTCAGGCTAAAACACAAACGCCCAGATTAAGCCGGGCACAACCTGTGCCGCCATCAAAACACCACTCAAGCCGACGATCAGCTTGCTGCCCCAAAAACGTCGTACGATGAAAGCGCCAGCAATCAGGCTCATCCCCATTTCAATCGGCGCGACAATCCCAGCATAATGATTGCGATCCCAATAGCTGAGCGGGCTTTGGTAAATCCAATCCGTTAGGGGCCAGAAATGCGCCCGCCCATCATCGTGATGCAGCGGAAAATCAAACAGCAGATGTAAAAGAGCCGCTCCACAAAGAGCAATTGCCCAATCCAGCCGCCACCAAAGCGCCGCGGCAAAGCCAGCCTCCCATAAAATAAAACTGTTATCGATCCGAAAAACGGCCTGCCAGAGGTCGGAAAAGTAAAGCTCGCCGAACACAATGCGCGCATCAATTCCCATCACAAACAGTGACCACCCTGCCATCACATAAAGCGATGCATCAGGGATCAGCGCACCGGCCAATGCGGCAGCCGTGACCCGTGACGCGTTCGGGCGACCAAATACCGCCAGTCCAAAAATCAGATGTGCCGGTGTGTTCATCGTAGCCCTCCGCTGCGGGTCAATGTAAACACAGGTAACGCGAGGGGGCACAATGACAAAAGCAATCATGATACAGGGTGCCGGCTCAAATGTGGGCAAGTCGATCTTGGTGGCTGGCATCGCGCGTGCGTGCGTGCGGCGCGGCATGAGCGTGCGCCCGTTCAAGCCGCAAAACATGTCCAACAACGCCGCTGTCACTGAAGATGGGGGCGAGATTGGGCGTGCCCAAGCGCTTCAGGCAATGGCCTGTGGCGTGGCCCCGCACACGGATATGAACCCCGTTTTGCTCAAGCCCGAAACTGACATTGGTGCCCAAGTCATCGTACAAGGCGAGCGCGTTGCCACACTCAAAGCACGTGATTACGCCAAAGCAAAACCCAAGCTTATGCAAGCCGTCCTTGAAAGTTTTCACCGTCTCGCAAGCACTACCGATCTGGTCATCATCGAAGGCGCGGGCTCACCTGCGGAGGTCAACTTGCGCGCGGGCGACATTGCGAACATGGGTTTTGCCGAAGCTGCAGGGGTTCCCGTGGCCCTAATCGGCGACATTGATCGCGGCGGCGTTATTGCCCAACTGGTCGGCACCCATGTGGTGCTACCCTCCGAGGACCGCGCGCGGATTAAGGCATTCGGCATCAACAAATTTCGCGGCGATACCACCCTGTTTGATGAGGGGCTAACCGCAATCATGGATCACACCGGCTGGACGTCGTTGGGCGTGATCCCTTGGTTTGCCGATGCGTGGAAACTGCCTGCCGAAGATGTGATGGATGTTGCCAGCCGAACAGGTGGGGCGTTCAAGATTGCCGTGCCGCGCCTTGGCCGCATCGCAAATTTTGATGATCTGGACCCGCTTTCGTCAGAGCCGGACATAACAGTTGAAATCATTGAGGCCGGACGCCCCCTGCCCGCTGATGCGCAACTGGTTTTGATACCGGGCAGTAAATCAACAATCGCCGATCTGGCCCATTTCAAGCAACAAGGCTGGGACATCGACCTACAGGCCCATGTGCGGCGTGGCGGTCATGTGTTGGGTATTTGCGGTGGGTATCAGATGTTGGGGAGCAGAATCCATGATCCCGATGGCATTGAGGGACCAGCTTGTTCCGTCGATGGACTGGGTCTGCTTGACGTTGAAACGGTTATGCACCCCCAAAAACGCCTTAGCTTATCATCCGCGTTTCACAAGGCATCCGGCCACCCCGTTGACGGGTATGAAATTCACTTAGGCAAAACGACAGGCAAAGACTGCAACGCCGCGTGGTTGACCCTTGATGGGCGCTCTGAGGGGGCCGCATCCGCGAATGGCAGGATCAAAGGGTGTTATCTGCACGGGCTTTTTACAGCAGATAAATTCCGCGCAGCGTACCTTGCAGAATTGGGCGGCACATCAAGGCAGCTTGATTATCAAGGCGATGTAGAGGCCACGCTTGATGCGCTTGCTGATCACCTAGAGAAGCATATGGATATCGATGCTTTGTTGTCATGCGCCGCTGATGTACGCGGATCTACGGCCTAATCCAGATCGATACTTGCCATTGCGCGGTGAATTTCGCGCCGTACCAGTTTTCGGACATTACGGCTGATCCGCTCGCCTAACTCGCCCTGAAGTTCCTCTCGGACAAGTTTGCCGATCAACTCGCGCAGAGCATCCTCATCCATCACATGCTCTTGGAACATGTTGTCGTCTTCGGCTGAATTTGCCGAAGTTTCCGGACCAACCTCATCCGCCACAACTGAGGACAGATCAGAATCCGACAAAAGCGCCGCCTCAGCTTCTTGATCCTCATATGGGGGCACCTGAGACGCGGTGGATTTCGCGTCACCGGTAAAAAACGCCACTACGTTATCTTCGATCTCAGTTGCGGCCGCTGTGGCAACTGCATGCTCAATCGGTGCGGTAGCAGCTGCTGTATCCACCGCCTCATCAAGATCCACGCGCAACGCTTCGGTCAGCAACAGCCGTGCAGCAGGTTTTTGCGCATCTGACGTAGGCTCTGCAGCTGGTGTCTCCGCCGCACTCTGGCGCGCAGGTGCATCATCGGCGACCAATCGACGAATAGACGACAAAACGTCTTCGATATCTGCGTTATTGACTGTGTCCGACATTGAGTTTGCCCGTAAGTTGCTTACCGCGACATTAGCTGAGCATCCCCCGCGCGACAACAGGTTGCTGCGCACACAGTAAATCACACGCGTAATGTGCTTACTTGTTCAGACCTTTGAGAATACGGTCAAGCTGTTGGCCCTGCTTGGATTTTTTCGTCGGACCATCTTTGACCAACTCATAGTAACCAGCGGGATCATATGTCTGAATGCCAAGCTTCAGATAATCAGCGGTCAAAAGACCCATTGAAACCAGCACACCGTAAGATGCACGCCGTTCGTCAATCAACGCGCTGATGCGTTGTGTGCGCGCGTTCAACAGTTCCTGCTCAGCATCAAGCACATCAAGTGTCGTCCGTGCACCAAGCTTTGCTTCTTCACGCACCCCGTTAAATGCCGTTTGTGCCGCGCGCACCTGACGCTCGGCCGACTGAATTTGCGCCCGTGCAATGGACAAATCAGCAAAGGCGTTCTCAACTGATTGGCGCACATCATTGCTCACTACATGCACGTTTGCCAGACTTGCGTCACGACGCGCTTGAGCTTGGCGAACTAACGACGACAAACGCCCACCTTGGTAAATTGGCTGGCTTAGCTCGATCTGAGCGGTTTCGGTCGTGTCAAAATCGTCATCAACCCCGATACGGCCCGTCAGGGTTACCGTGCTGCCCATAGCGGCTTCGGCGCGTGCTACATTCAACTCCGCAACGGTCACTTCACGCTGCGCACGCTTTGCGCTTGGGTGGTTACGTTGTGCAAATTCTGCCGCCGCAGCGATTGATTTGGCAGGACTTGGAACAGGCTTGACCGCTTGCAAATCACCCGGCTTGCGCCCAACTGCATTTGCATATTCCGCCATTGCACGGCTAAGCGCACCTTGCGCAGACGCCAGATCACCACGCGCGCTGGCCATACGGGCCTCCGCAAGGGCAACATCTGTTCGCGTCACTTCACCTACGTCAAAGCGGTCCTGAGCGGCGCGCAATTCGCGGTTCAGCAAGGTCAGGTTGTTATTGCGAAGCGCCACCAATTGGCGCTGACGCCGGACGTTCAAATACGCATCAATCGCACGGAACAGAATCTGCTGTTCAGCCAAAACAAGCCCTTCACGCCCCGCCAGAACAGCTTCTTTGGCGGCCCCCGCACCAAGCCGTGAGCGGTTGTTATCGTAAAGTGTGATCTGCGCCGAAAGTGTTCCCGACGCGCTGTAATCAAACGAATTAAAAGCATTTGCGTTTGTGCCAGTCGCCGCCGCAGAAAAAGCAATAACCGGCTTCAGCGCAGCCATTGATTGCGCCACATCTTCGTCAGCGGCACGTAGCAGCGCGCGTTGCTGTTGCAACAGACCCGAATGTTTGTAGGCCCCGATCAACGCATCTTTTAAACTATCCGCAGCAGATGCCTGAGGCAGCAGAGTTGTAAAGACGGTGACGGCGGTTGCGAGAAAATACGCGGGACGACGAGGCGTTGAGAACATTAGAAAAGCTTCCTAGAGATCAGCTGCGGTGCGCGAAAACCGCGCCCTGCCTTAACTGAACTATCTAGTATAGTTTTCAGAGTGTCAAAGCTGAAAGGCAGTTGCCGCTTGGAAATCCGGCAGGATCGGGGCAGTTGCGTTGAATGCAAAACGCCAGCTCACTTTACCGTCTTGTTTGTGACCGATCATGGCCCGCCCAAGCGCGTTTTCCATCATAATCACACCGATACGGCCGCCGTCTTTTAGCTGTGCCAGCAACGCATCCGGTACAACTTCGACGCCACCGCTGATCAAGATCACATCAAATGGCCCCTCAGAAGCAGCCCCTTCCGCTAAGCCACAATCTTTTACAGCCGCGTTATCGATATTGTTTTCTGACAGGTTGCTCTGAGCAATCTCGGCCATCTCGGCATCACTTTCCACACCAACAACAGCTGCGGCCATATGTGCCAAAACCGCCGTGGAGTAGCCGTGCCCGCAGGCCACGTCGAGAACAAGATCGTCAGTATCGATGGTCAGCGCATCAAGAAGCTTGGCAAAGCTGCGTGCTTCCAACAAAACACGGCCCCCGCCCAATGCAACTTCACCGTCCATGTAAGCCGCTTCACGTTTTTCGGACGGGACATACACCTCACGTGGGATCGACAGCATTGCATCAATAATCGGGAACTTCGTGACGTCCGACGGGCGCACTTGTGTGTCGACCATCATGCGGCGGCGTGTTGCAAAATCGCTCATATCGTAGATCCCGTTGGCTGCTGGATATGTTCGTGCTTTTGCCACAGCACAAAGAAGGCTGCAATGGCGTTCGCAGTCAGTACACAGCAGACGATTTTGGGTTGTGCAATGGCAAACGCACCGCTAAATCAACGCTACACCACGCGATTGCATTGCAAACGCACGAGGCGAGTTGGCGGAGTGGTGACGCAGCGGATTGCAAATCCGTGTACACCGGTTCGATTCCGGTACTCGCCTCCATATTACATCCCACGGCATAACTAAGAGCATGGTGATGGACTTTATCTAGCCCGTTCAATTTAAAATTATATTCCTTACATCGGATCGCTGGAAATCCAGATTAGCCTGTAAACTTCAGCGCTATTACTTAATCACGATTTATACGAAGATATAACGCTTTAGACTTATGTACGCAGCTAATGCACAGTTGTAGCAAATGGCGTGAAGGCACAGAGACTGATTAATGCAAATCTTCAGGGCACCATAAACAAAGAAACGCTTGCTATGGCACACCTTAAGTTCCAGAGGGTTGGCGCAAATTTAGTTTAGCCAACGCTATAGTAACCTCGGAACACTAAGAGTGGTCCCAGTGACACCCCCTCACACTCCGCTAGCGAACTCGCTGTAACGTGATGAGCAACGCCTCAGCCTTGCCCTTCATTCTGTCTGCTGACAACTAACCGATGAGATGTGCAAATGCCGTCTCACGTCACACGTCACACGTCACACGTCACACGGTGACATCATGCAGGAACGAACAAGTCTTTGTACTCGTCGCGTAGCGCCTTCTTTTGCACTTTGCCCATCGTGTTACGTGGAAGCTCAGGAACAACAATCAGTTTTTGCGGGTGCTTAAAGCGGGCAAGCGAGGTGGAGATGCTCTGTTTGATCGCATCAAGATCAAGCTCTGCCCCAGATTTAGCAACAAGAATCCCAAGGACTGTTTCGCCAAAATCTGGATGTGGAACCCCTACAACTGCACTTTCCAGAACGCCGTATTCCGCATCGAGCAGAAGTTCAATTTCCTTGGGGTAGATATTGTAGCCACCCGAAATAATCAGATCCTTGTTGCGCCCAACGATATGCAGATACCCGTCTTCGTCGATCTGGCCCAAATCCCCTGTGATGAAAAATCCGTTGTCACGTAGCTCCTCTGCTGTTTTTTCGGGCATCTGCCAGTATCCCTTAAAGACGTTGGGTCCACGCACTTCGATTTCGCCAATCTCGCCTTGGGGCAAAGTTGCACCGGTAGTGCTATCGGTAATTTTGACCTCAACACCCGGAAGCGGGAAGCCAACCGTACCGGCGCGACGCTCGCCCTTGTAAGGGTTGGACGTATTCATGTTGGTCTCGGTCATGCCGTAACGCTCAAGAATTCGGTGGCCCGTGCGCTGTTCGAATTGTACGTGAGTTTCCGCCAACAGGGGCGCGCTTCCAGAAATGAACAGACGCATGTGCTGCGCAAGATCTTTGGTAAAACGCGGATCCTCCAATAAACGCGTGTAGAACGTCGGGACCCCCATCATCGTGGTTGCGTTGGGCAGATGCGCAATGATCACATCCAGATCAAATTTGGGCATGAAGACAACTTTACTACCCGCCAGCAACGCAATGTTTGTCGCCACGAAAAGCCCGTGTGTATGAAAAATCGGAAGCGCGTGAAGCAGCACATCACCGGATGTGAACGCCCACTCTTTTGTCAGAGTTGTGCAGTTTGAAAGCAGGTTGGCTTGGGTCAGCATGGCACCTTTTGAGCGACCTGTGGTCCCAGACGTGTAAAGAAACGCGGCCAAGTCATTTTCCGAGCGTTCAACCGTTGAGAATACAGAAGCCATCGAACCCGCTTTGGTGGCGAAACTACCGCTACCGTCATTATTCATGGTCTCAAGAATGGCGCCACTTGCCGCGGCGATTGGCGCCAAAGCCTCAGACCGCTTGCCATCACACAGAAGTACGCGCGCGGCGCTATTTTCAACAAAGTACGAGACTTCATCAGGCGTGTAAGCCGTGTTCAACGGCAAGAACACGATCCCAGCCTGAACACATGCCGCGTAGACGGCCAAAGCTTGGGGAGATTTGCCGATCTGAACTGCAACACGGTCGCCGGGCTTTACGCCCAATTCTACCAGCACATGTGCATATTGCGCTGCCAGATCAAGGAACTCACCGTGGGTGATGACTGTGCCGTCAGGCGTCTCCAGGAAAGGTGTTGTCTTGCCTTGGTGGCGTCCGAAAAGTGTATCAAATAGAGGGTTTGCCATGATCAGGCTCCTTAACTTTTGGGCGCGACCGATGCGCTTAGCGCTTTGACAGCAGCGGATGCGACGACGGTCTGTTCGCCCACGAATTTCTCGTGGTTTTGTGAAATTTGGGAAAGATCGTAGAGGTAATTCACCATTGCCCCATTAGATTGCTTGCGTCCGTTCGGCGACGTATCTGCCTCTGCGTGAACGGCGTAGACCAGCGCGCCATTGCCCAAGTGGAACCGCGCAACGGGATCGAACGGCATCCCATCGGACCTTTTCGCCTCAAGTAAATAATGCGCTGCAACAGCTTGGTTGTCGGCCTCTTCTAGGATGTCCAAATCAGTACCGCCAAGCCATTTATTCAACCCCGGAATTGGGGAAAGTGTCACAAATGTCGACAGGTTGGGTAGGTCTTTTGACAGATCAGAGACAACTTGTTTGATCAGCGAATTGCCAAACGAAATACCGGCCAAACCTGCTTGGCAGTTCGAAATTGAGTAAAAGACCGCCGTGTCGGCATCTTCGGCTTCAATCTCTGCGCGTTCATTTGTGAGCAAGTCTTGAACGGAATTAGGCACACCTTTCGTCAAAGCCACCTCCACGAAGATGAGTGGCTCGTCTGCCATCGACGGGTGAAAAAACCCAAAACAACGCCGATCAGTCGGTTTTAATCTGCGGCGCAGGTCATCCCAGCTATCAATTTCATGCACTGCCTCATAGGCAATGATTTTTTCAAGGATTTCCGCAGGGCTTGACCAATCGATGGGCCGCAGCACCAGAAAACCGCGATTGAACCACGACGCAAATAAATGCCTGAAATCTACGTCTACGGGTTCCAGATCAGCACGATCTCTCATCATGCCCAACAGGTCTTTGCGCATCTGAACCAATTGTCCGGTCGCACCAGGAACCTGATTAAGGCGTCTTGCTAACTCCTGCCGGCGGGGCTCACATGCGGCTGCAAAGGCACGATACGTGCCTTTGGCCGGTTTCTCTTGGTACTTCTCTAGCGAACTGATGACGTCATCCGGATTGATCTCAAGATCATGAGCCATGAATTTGAAAAACGCTGTTTTTTCCTCATGGGTCATGCCTGCGTAACGATCCAGTAGGTTGCGTGCCAGAGTAACACCCGACACCTCTCCGTGACTGCTAAGCAGGTCTTCGCACAACTCCGATGTCGTTCTGTCAACAACCTCATTCGAGAGCGCCTTTTGATAGCGCCGCTCAAATACAGTTGAAATCAGCTCGCTAAAGTAGCTCACACCGCCTCTCCCATCATGACATCAGGAAGCCATGTCGCAATGCCCGGGAAGAAGCACAACAGAACAATGGCGATCACCATGCATGCAACGAACGGCAATGACCCCTTTAGAATGGTCTTGAGCGAGATGTCAGGCGCGATGCCATTGATCACATAAAGGTTCAGCCCGACGGGCGGCGATATCAAACCGATCTCCATGTTGATGGTCAGTACGACCGCAAACCAGATGGGATCAAAGCCTGCTGTGGTGATGATAGGCAGCAAGATGGGCGCAGCCATCAAAATTACCGCGACTGGAGGCAAGAAGAAGCCCGCAACCAAAAGGAACAGCATGACGAACGTCATTAGCACCCAACGGTTCACATCCAATGTTCCGATCCATTCCGCGATCGACTGCGTAATGAATAGACTTGAAAGCATGTAGGAAAACACACCCGCTGCAGCGATGATGAACATGATCATCACGCTTTCCTTGGTACTGTCGCGCAGAACGACCCACAAATCTTTTGGGTTCCACAATTTGTAGATCACAACCGCGATCAACAAGCACAGCAGGGCGCCAACTGCGGCAGTCTCAGACGGTGTCGCGATGCCACCATACATTGCATAAAGAACGCCCAAGATGATCGCCAGAAATGGCAATACGCGGGGCAAGATCTCGAACTTTTCTTTCCACGTGTAGACGCGTGACGACAACAGTTGCTGATCGCCCGTTTTCCATGTCGAATAAAGTGACCACGCCATAAACAAGCCCACCAACAGAAGCCCCGGAATGACACCGGCCAAAAACAGACGCCCAATCGAAGTCTCTGTGGCGATGCCATAAACGATCATCGTGACCGAAGGCGGAATAAGGATACCGAGCGTACCGCCCGCCGCGATCGACCCGGCCGCAACGCCGTCGGGGTATCCGCGTTTGCGCATCTCGGGGATGCCCATTTTACCGATGGCCGCACAGGTTGCGGGGCTTGAACCGGACATAGCCGAGAAAAGTGCGCAAGCACCCAAATTGGAAATTACCAAACCACCCGGCACGCGTGTCAGCCAGCGTTCAAGCGCTTCGTACAGATCAGCACCCGCCCTTGTGGATGCAATCGACGAGCCCATGATGATAAACATCGGGATCGCAAGAAGGGCGAAGTTATCAAGCTTTCCAAACAGAATTTCAGGGATCAACTCAAGCGAACGAAGGCCATCAAAGATTAACAGAAAGCCAGTCGAGACGATAAGCAGTCCAAGGGCAACAGAGACCCCAGAAAAGAGAACAAGGATGGTAACGAGGGCGACAATGCCGCCAAGCAAAATCGGGTCCATTACACGTCCTCCAGACCAAAGGGGGTGTCAATTTTCAAAAGAACAGCGACCAAGTCAGCGATCAACTGGAGCAAGAACAGCCCAAATCCGACAGGAATTGCGAGGTACGGTATCCATAGTCGCACGGCCCAAATGGTGTCAGACTTCCAGTTCCGCTCATAGGCGAGATGCCAGTGCTCGTATCCGTAGAAAAGAACGATTGCGACCATCGTAATGGACAGGGTCATCGTCAGGATGAACATGTAGTAGCGCGCGCTTGGCGAAAGGGCGAGCGGGATCAAATCAACGTTCACGTGCCCGCGCAAACGCTGCACGTAAGGCAGGCCAACCAAGGTGGCTGCGATAGCAAGATAGATCACCGCTTCGGTTTGCCAGACAGTAGACTGGTTCAATACGAAGCGCACGAAAATCATTTGGCAGGTAATTGCAACAGCCGCGACAATCATCGCCGCAGAGCACCATCCCGCTAGAGTAGAGAGGGCTGCAACCGCACGCAGAAAGGGATTATTGCCCGTGCGCGAAGAGGCAGCTGAGCTTTGGCCAGCCATATCGACTTTCCTTCCAAAAACAGAATTTAGTGGGGGGTATGTTTGGCGACCGCCGTTTCCAGCGGTCGCCATATCAGTCTTACTCTACAGCAAGCGCCATATCGAGCAGGTCCTGCCCGTCCGGTACATCCGCCACAAAGAGCTTGTAGGATGTTTCCTGCGCCAATGCGCGCCATGCATCAAAATCTTCAGCAGACATGCTGGCGATCTCAACGCCTGCATCTTGGAATACCTTAACAGATGCGGCATCCTGCTTTTTGGCTTCCTCTAAGTAGAACGCTTCTGCCTTTTCCGCAGCCGCCAATAGGGCGTCTTGCTGATCTGCTGACAGACCCTCAAAAGTCGATTTGTTCATCAGCAAAGGCTGGTACATGAACCACAGCGCAAAATCTTCTGTCGCAGGTGTGTAGCAGGCAACCTGCTCATAAATGCGATAAGAAACGAAAGACGAAGACGATGTGTTTGCAGCATTCAGAATGCCTGTTTGCATCGCGTTGTAGATTTCTGAAGACGCCATGGATGTGATAGACGCATTTGCGCCGGCCAGCATTTGTTCAAACGCTTTACCCGCCGCACGCGTTTGCAGCCCATCAACGTCAGCCGGGCCGGTGATGCATTTGTCTTTTCCAACAAAGCCCCCCGCCAGATAACCGTGCACAAGCACCATAACATCATCCTCAGCCATCTTTGCTTCGAGGGCTTCCATATAAGGAGATTTGCTCAAACGTGCCGCATGGTCATGGTTCTTCACCAAGCCGGGCATCAGTGTCAGGTTGAACGCTGGCTGCTGGCCACCCGCGTAGCTAAGCGGCAAAACGGTCATATCCAATTGACCACGGCTTAACGGACGATATTGCTCACGCGGTTTAAACAAGGACTTCGATCCGAAGATTTTGATATCTAGATCGACATTGGCTTCAGCCACACCGTCCGCGACGATCTGTGCAACTTGGTGGCGAATATCTTTGTTCGACCATTGGTGTGACAGACGTAATTCGGTCGCCTGCGCCGCAGACGCAACGCCCATAGCAGCCACCATAGCGACAGTCGCTAGAATGTTCTTTTTCATAATTTCCTCCCATTTATCAGCCGACTCGTTGGTGCGACTGTTCTGTACCCTCACCCACGATGCATTCTCAGTCAACATTCTTGTATACAAGATGTTAAATATTGCGCTCCAAGATAAATATATAGTATTGTCGCGATATGACATTGAAACGTGCAGAACAAATCGCAGACTCTCTTGAGGAACTGGTTTTCCAAGGTGAGTACGCAGACGGTGAACGCCTTGACGAGATTAAACTCGCCGAGCACTTCAGTGTGTCGCGTACCCCTATCCGCGAAGCATTGCAGCGTTTGGTCATGTCTGGAATGGCCGAACAAATTCCCAGACGAGGCGTCTTTGTGCGCCAACCAGGGCCCGTAGAACTACTTGAAATGTTTGAAACAATGGCAGAATTAGAGGCCTCTTGCGGCAGATTTGCAGCCGCAAGGATGACCGATGAAGGGCTCAAACGACTTAGTCACGCGGACGCCAGATGCCGAGACGCGGTTGAGCGTCAGGATGCGGCTGGCTATTACTATGAAAACGAGGTCTTCCATCAGGAAATCTACCGCGGCGCCACTAACTCACATCTGCAAAACGAAGCGTTAAGATTGCAACACCGGCTCAAACCCTATCGCCGCGTCCAGCTACGTTTTCGAGGGCGGATGGGGCAATCACTTGCGGAGCATGATGAAATTATTGAGGCGCTCATGGCTGGAGATGCCGAACTGTCTGCAAATCTGCTGCGAGCGCACGTGACAGTACAAGGTGAGAAATTTCAACAGTTGATCGCTGGGCTGAAAAACTAGCAGCAAGACGCGTTCGTCCGCGAAGTAAAAATAGTGAGCAACTTTGGACGTGGTAAAGAGGAGGCCACTATCAAATCGTTACAAGCTAAACACTACGTTATGTTACACGACCGTTCTTTTCAAACCTATGTGATGCACCAAAAGACACGCAGCCACTGGTTCACGATACGACCATTCTGGCACGTCCAGCCTTGTGTTGTAAAATAAGCGGCATAATCCTTTCCGATATCAGAAAGTGCATCGGTGATCTTATTGCCGCACGGCTCACTCCACTTGGTGTTTAGAGGAACATGACCAAACACTATGACCTCTCCCGAGTTCAGCTTAGAAACACCATCCATTGACACTAACTCGGCATGATGACCGTCGGTTAAATAATGGGCGTTCCGAATTAAATTGAAATTGAACGATAGACGATCGTCTCTGCCGCCCCAGACAAACAACCTATCCGTCGCCACCTCACTTTCGGCAAGCTGAGACGTTAGTCGCCAGTCGTGATGCGGCGCCAATTTATCGCGTAGGGATTGCGTGATCTGCACTTGGTCTACAGTGACATAAGCCAAAATCAGGATCGCCATTAACCAGTGCCGGGCAGACATAAACGCTCAACGTCCGCGACCACGGTCCGCGTCAACAAAGCCAGATCGCTCAAGGCTTGCGACAACCGCGATTGTTCAAGCGCTTCTTCAGATGCAATACCCGCCCGCTCGCTGCGCAGCGATGATACACTCGCGCCCAGATCAAGCCCTTCTTCGCTAAGCACCGATTGCGCACTAACCTGGCGCGCAACCAGAGCCTGACGCTGACGCAATGAAGTAGCCCGCGTGTTGGCTTGAATGGCCACAAGATACGCGTCCATGATCTCATACGTTACATCGCGCACCGTCTTGATGTACTCAACTTCCGCTTTGCTAAGTGCATTGGCGGCATACTGAATCCCAAAAATACGGCTCAAATCAAAAATCGGTTGGGTAATGCGTACGCTAAGCTTCGTTGCCGGATAATCAGCTTGCCCCAACTGGAAAACAGCGTTGTCAGTTTCTTTCACGTTTGAGCTGACTTGATCCGACTGGTAATTAACGGACACCTGCGGCAGATATCCAAAAATTGCATTTAGACGAAGGGCGTCTTCGCGGTTGATCGCCTGAGCCGCCCGCCCGATACGCGAATTGCGTTCAAGCGCGAGCGCCGTCAGCCGAGACAGATCAACTTGGCCCTCACCCGTATCAGATACACCTGCGAAGTTGGTCTTCAGCGCGCCTATGGCGTTTTCTTTATTCAGCGTTTTTGAAAGCCGTTCATCAATGCGTGCTTGCTTTTCCGCCTCAAGACCCGATGCCAACAAACCAGACAGCCGCTCATCAGTCGCTTTGGTTGTCGCCGATTCACACCCACTTAGTGCAACAAGTGCTGCGAGCGCTTAAACGCGTTCGCCGAACGCCGGCACGGGAAATGCGGGATTTAGCTGATCGACAGCGCGCCAAACGGCGTTGATCACGACCAAAAATATTCGGGAAAACAACTAACATTGAGACTAATAAACACCGCTGAAAAACTGGTAACTTCAAGACACTATACGAACGCCAGCACGCAAAGCGCCGTTCACTTAGCCTTAAATTGTCTTGTCACCGATCAAAAAGCAAGCGTTTTCACACGGTTGAAAGGCAAAGACATACACTGATCATAAGGCGATAAGGTCAGACTAGCCGCTAATAATTATGGCGCAGAAGACACAGCATACTTCAGCCCAGTTACAACACCGTTGGCAAATAAAGGGCCAACGCGGGCACGGCCAGCAGTAGTGCAACGCGGATCAATTCGATGCCAAAGAATGGCGCTACACCGCGGAAAATGACGCTTAGATTTGTGGTAGGCGAAAAGGATTTGATCACGAAAACATTCAGGCCAACCGGCGGCGTGATCAACCCAAGCTCTACGACAATAAGCGCAAGAATTCCAAACCAGATGCGTAAATCATCCGTCGTCATGCCGAATGCAGCCGTCTCAGCGGTGACAAAATCCCCGCCATTGAGCTCGATCAAGACAGGCCAAAAGAACGGCACCACGACCAAGATCATCGACAGGCTTTCCATAAAGCAGCCTAAAATGATCAAGATGAGCAACATCAAAATCAGAATGACGTAAGGCTCAAGCGTAGAGGCCCCTGCCCAATCGCTCAGCGACGCTGGCAGGCCAGTGCGCGCGAAAAAGCCCTTGAGGATATCTGCGGAGAACAAAATGAAATAGATCATCGATGCGGTTTTTGCTGTCGCCAGAAGTGCTGCTTTCAAGCGCCCAAAAGTCAGCCCGTCATCAGACGTGCGCCTTAACAAAAGGCCGTACCCCAAGATCAAAAACACTCCTACGCCCGCCGCAGGTGTCGGTGTGAAAAATCCCATACCAAGACCCAAAATAATGGCCCCAAAAATCAACGTGACAGGGATCAAACGTCTAATGGCGTGAGTGCGTTCTGATGGGCTGAGCGCGATGGGTTGCGGGGCAAGGTCAGGGTTTCGGCCCACTCGCACACGTATCACGACTAGGAAAAACACGACTGCCAAAAGACCGGGGACAATGGCCGCTTGGAACATCTCTATGATCGGCGCTTCCACAACGATCGCGTAGATCACCAAAGCCACGGACGGCGGGATCAAAATGCCCAACGTACCGCCTGCGGCCAGCACGCCTGTCGAAAGGCCCTCGTTGTATTTCAAGCGGCGCAGCTCGGGCAGTGCAACGCGGCTCATTGTCGATGCGGTTGCGATAGACGAGCCACTTACCGCCCCAAAACCCGCACAGGCCAGCACGGTCGCCATCGCCACCCCACCGCGTATTTTCTGCGTCAGCGCACTTAAACCTTGGAACAAATCACGGCTGAGACCCGTTTCCGCCGCCAAAAAGCCCATGAGCACAAAGAGAGGCACAACCGACAGATCATAATTCGCCACCGAGTTCCAAAGCGCAGTTTTGAATTGCAAAAGATAGGGACCGAATTTGATGAACGGCGAGGCGAGGCTCAGCACCCACGTGCCAACAACACCAGTAACCAACATCGCCAACGCCACGGGGATGCGCAGCATGATCAAAAGAAACAGCGCCAGTAGTCCATAAATCCCGATGATTTCACGATCCATCGGCATTCTCCGGTGGTCCCGCTATTGCCATTAGTGCTGCCACTGACCAAAGCGCGCAGGACACAACTGCCGAAGACATAAACACCCACACGGGCCAGCCCAGAACCGTAGTTTCCACGTGATCCGCGCGCATTTGAACCGTACCTTGGACCAGCATGAACGCCATCCACACAACAATTGCGGCCAACACAGTATTGGACAAAACGGTAACGATCCGGCTGGCCCGCACGGGTGCATATTGCATAAATACATCAACGGAAGCGTGCGCGCTGTGCAGTTGCGCGTAAGGAAACATCGCCAGTGCCGCGACGCCAACCAGCATCTGAACCGCGTCTTCGTAACCCGGCAACCCAGGAACTGTCCCCCCCCACAACCGCGCGATGACATTCGCACTGAACCCCGCGGCATTAATCGCAGTGACGGAGACAATGATCAAAAGCAAAGCGCCACCCAACAGCGCCCAGCCGTTTATCACTTTCACCAAGATCGCCCTAAGGGACATCTGCTGCGCCTCACATGTTTTGGCAGTGGCCATCGTATCCTGCCGTTTTGCAGGGTTCACATGGTCAATACCACTGCGCAGCACTTGTTCAACCCACCAACTTCTTGGGGTTTATGACAGACCCTATCAGGCTACGCGAAGTTTAAAGCGCGCCCGCACAAAGGCCGCAATGAAGCAAATGGTCAGCACCAAAATGATTGTTGGCGCCGGTGCACTGTCGATGAAGAAACTGGCGTAGATACCCACGACACTTGAGGCGAGCGTTACGAGTACGGCGGTGGGCAACATGATGCTGAGGCGGTTGGACAACAGATACGCAATCGCGCCCGGTGCAATCAGCAACCCAATTGCCAAAATAATGCCGACTGCAGACAGGGTCGCGACAATTGTCAGGGAAATCAGCGTAAGAAGCCCATAGTGCAGCAGCCCTACCCGCAATCCCACAGCCTGTGCTTGCACCGGGTCAAACGCGTGCAACATCAAATCACGTCGCTTGGCGATCACGATACTCGCAACCCCTAGGGAGATCAGGCCAGCCGTCCAAAGATCCTGTTCACCCACCCCCAAGATGTTGCCGAAAAGGATGTGATCCAGATGCAGATTGGTAGAAATCTTGGTGTACAAGACAATCCCAAACCCAAACATTCCCGAGAACACAATGCCCATAACGGTGTCCTGCTTGACGCGGCTGTTGTCGCTAAGAAAGCCAGTCGCAACAGCGCAAAACATACCTGCAACGAACGCCCCTATGAGTAACGGGATGCTGAATACATAGGCCAACACGATGCCCGGTAGCACCGCATGGCTGATCGCATCGCCCATCAACGACCACCCCTTAAGGACCAGATAACAAGACAACAGGCTGGTCGGAATGCTTAGCATTGCCATGATCACGAAAGCCTTGTTCATGAACGCAAATTGAAACGGCAACAGCAACTCGTCCATCAGTTTGTCCGCACTGCTTTAGCCGCACGCCGACGCGCCGCAAGATATCCATGTGTTGGCGCAAGCATGAACGCGACCAGAAAGATCAGGGTTTGCAGGCTCACGATCAACCCACCCGTTGCACCGTCCAGGAAGTAACTCAGATAGGCGCCGACACAGCTTGTTGTCGCACCAATCGCCACACTTAGAGCAAGCAAACGTGGGAACCTGTCAGTCAACAAATAGGCCGTCGCACCCGGCGTCACGACCATGGCGATGACCAAGAACGCACCAACAGTTTGCATCGCGGCCACACAGCAGGCAGCCAAAATCGCAAAGAAAATGACTTTCAAAGCATCGGGCTTTAGCCCGATTGAACGGGCGTGATCTTCGTCAAAGAACGTCACCATGAAGTCTTTCCACTTTGCCAACAGCACAGCTAAACTCACAAAACCAATGACAGCCAATTGCAGCGTGTCCGAAGGAGTAATGGCTAAAATATTGCCAAAAGTGATGGTCTGCACACTGATCGAAATGGGTGAGACCGAGACCATAAACAGGCCAAGCCCGAAGAATGACGTAAAGATCAGACCAATGATGGTATCCTCTTTCAGGCCAGTGCGTTGGTTCAAAAAAAGCATGGATGCCGCCGCCAAACCGCCCGCCGCAAACGCCCCAAGTGCAAATGGCAGGCCCAGCATATACGCCCCCGCTACCCCCGGCACAATAGAATGGCTCAGCGCGTCGCCGATCAAGGACCACCCCTTAAGCATCAGATACGCCGACAAAAACGCACAGACCGCCCCCACCAGCGAGCTGACCCAAATTGCATTGAACATGTAGGCGTAGCCAAAAGGCTCAAGGAGCGTGTCGATCATTCGGTCACTTCGCCTTTGGCTTTTGGCGCATCGGACGCTGCTTGCATCTCGTCGCCGTAGACCACGAAGGGGCGCTCATCATCGGTGATGACCCGAACGGACCGGGTGTCATCATCATCGTGAAGCTGAGAACCGGTTAGAACAAAGTGGCGCAGAACGCCGCCAAAGGCGATTTCAAGATTGGCATGGGTGAACACGTCTGCGGTTGGGCCAGAGGCCAACACAGTGCCTTTAACCAACACCGTGCGGTCACAAAACTCTGGCACGGATCCAAGGTTGTGGGTCGAAACCAAAATGACGCGCCCCTCATCGCGCATGGCTTGCAACAAGGCCACGATGGCGTCTTCTGTTTGTACATCAACGCCTGTAAACGGCTCATCAAGCAAGATTACCTGCCCTTGCTGGGCCAATGCGCGCGCAAGGAAGACGCGCTTGCGCTGCCCGCCTGAAAGCTCGCCGATTTGACGGTGCCGGTAGGCTTGCATGCCGACGCGGTCCAATGCCTCAGTGACGGCCGCATGGTCCGCAGCAGATGGCCGACGTAGGAACCCCATGTGACCGTAGCGGCCCATCATCACCACGTCTTCCACAAGCACAGGGAAGCTCCAATCCACGTCCTCGCTCTGGGGCACATAGGCCACCATGTTCTTGGCCAGAGCCGCCTTAACGGACATGCCCATCACAGAAATCTCGCCTCTTGCGGCAGGAACAAATCCCATAATTGCTTTGAATAACGTGGATTTACCTGCCCCGTTCACCCCAACCAACGCTGTAATTGTGCCTGCGGGAATTTCAAAACTCGCGTCCGACAAAGCGGTATGCCCGTTGCGGTAAGTAACGGTCACATGTTCGGCTTTGATGCCAGTGCTCAGGGGCGCGGCTATGTCTTTCATCCGCCCAAACCATCGGCAATTGTTTGTGATGTCACACGAAGTAGGTCCAGATATGTGGGCACAGGCCCGTCCTGTGCACTAAGGCTATCGACATAGAGCACGCCACCGTAACTGGCGCCTGTTTCACGCGCGACCTGCTCCGCGGGGGCTTGGCTCACAGTACTTTCGCAAAACACCGCAGGGATATCGTTCGCACGCACGGCATCAATCACACGGCGCACTTGTTGTGGTGTACCTTGGGCATCTGCGTTCATCGGCCACAGATACAACTCCTGCATTGCGAAGTCCTTGATCAGATAGCTAAACGCGCCTTCGCACGTTGCCAGCCAGCGCTGTTGTTGCGGGATTGCTGCAACACGGTCGCGTAGGGGGGCAATCGTTTGGGTGATACGTTCTTTGTAGGCATCAGCATTGGCGCGGTATGTCTCGGCATTATCCGGATCATGGGTGACCAATGCGTCACGTATGTTGTCCACATAAATCAGCGCATTATCCAGCCCCATCCACGCATGTGGGTTTGGCAGGCCCGTATACTCACCCGCAGAAATACTGATCGGCGTAATGCCGTCAGTCAGCACAGCACTGGGCACCTCGGATAAATTACTCAAGAACTGCTCAAACCAAAGCTCAAGATTTAGCCCGTTCCACAAAATCAAATCCGCATCTTGTGCGCGCAGAATATCGCGGGGCGTGGGGGCGTAGCCGTGTATTTCTGCACCGGGTTTTGTCACGCTTTCCACAACTGCTGCATCACCCGCCACATTGCGCGCCATATCAGCCAGAACCGTAAAAGTCGTCACCACTTTAAACTGTTCGTCCGCAACAGCCTTGATTGGCAAAATAGCAAACGCGCCCGCCATAACCAGCGAACAAAATGACGATGAAATAGAGGGACGGAAGAAAAACATGTGCAGATCTCCATTGATTGACTGCAGCCCGTTTATGCGAACCACTCGCAACTAGCAAGATAATTGCGAGCGGTTCTCAACTTCTGCGCCAGTCTCCGCTTAGGCAAAATCAACGTCGTTCCAGAACGGCATCCTGCGCACCCTTTGCCCCGTCGCCGCGAAGATCGCGTTCGCAAGCGCAGGCGCGGCGGGCGGGACAGGTGGCTCACCGATGCCGCGTACTTTGTCACCGTTCGTCAAACCACGGACCTCAATTTGCGGACACTGCGCCATGCGTATTCCGTCGTGCATGTCAAAATTACGCTGATCGGCGACGCCATCTGTGAAAGTGATTTCACAGTTCATTGCGTGACCAAGCCCCCAAGCAACGCCGCCCATTACGTTATTTTCAAAATTAATCGGATCAAGCACCTGCCCCACTTCTGCGGCAATCCAAACTTTTTCGATCACAATGCCCCGACTAGTATCACGCACCTGCACCACTTCCGCTGTTGGCACGCCGAAGCTTTCAACAAAGGCAACGCCGCGCCCCTGCCCTTGGCCAAGCGGTGCGCCCCAATCCGACATTTCCGCAACCGCCTCCAAAACTGCGCGGTGGAGTGGCGACTGGATCAACCTTAAGCGTTCTGCCATCGGATCAGCCCCTGCAGCATGAATCATTTCATCCAAAAAGCTCTCTGCAAAAAACGCAGCCGATGACGCACCAACAGATCGCCATGAGCTAATCGGCGCTAACTCTGGTGTGCGATATGCGCGCACGGACAGGTGCGGCACCACATAAGGCATATTCCAAACACCGGCTGCAATTTGGGTGTCAGGACCCGCAGCAGGCTGACCCAAACGTGGCATTTGCGACGCCGTTACGGACGGTGATGCGATGTCCATCTGCCATGCATGCACCCCACCATCTTTAAGCGCGCCTTTTGCGCGTCCCATGCTGATCTGACGGACGTAATCTTGGGCAAAATCTTCTTCGCGTGAGTAGGTTAACTTGACCGGCTTGCCCTTCATTGCCACTGCAATTTCAGCCGCTTGGGTAACCACATCAAACTCAAGGCGATGACCAAAACTGCCCCCTGCCATTTGTTGATGAAAAACCACTTCATCGGCATCACAGCCAACCACAGCCGCGACTTTTTGCTGCAAAAACCGCGGCATCTGATGTGCTGTCCAGATCTCTATTCCGGTTTCAAGAGTTCGGGCCACAGCACAAAGCGGCTCAAGGGGTTGATGGGCCACGTAAGGCGCAAAGTACTCCGCCTCAATCTGCTGCACCCCCTTGGCGTCTGCGCCCAGCGCGGCGTCAACATCACCATCATTGCGCCACTCTTTGTCTAGCGCATCGTCCGTAAAGCTATCAGAAACCGCCTGCCAGTGATCCTCCATTTCAGCGGGGTACGGAGCATCGGGCCATTCGCAGCCGATCGCATTAACAGCCCTGATCGCGCGCCATGTGTTATCTGCAACCACAGCGATGCCGTTAGATACAGACACAATGGCACTGATGCCGCGCATTTGTTCTGCTGCGGCTGTATCATATTGCGCCGCAGAACCGCCGCGTTTGGGATTGGTGCGCACACTTGCGTGAAGCATCCCATCGAGTTCCAGATCGATTGTATAGCGCTGTGTGCCAGTAGATTTGGCTACGATATCATTGCGCAACACAGGCTTACCAAGCCGTTTCCATTCCGAAGGATCGCGCAAAGAAACGTCCGTCACTGGCGCAATCTCCGCTGCTACTTTTGCCAAGTCGGTATAGGCAATTCTGGTGCCATCAGGCAAGACGACCGCGCCCTGTTTCGTTTGCAGCGCACTGACTGGCTGACCCGTTTGATCGGCGGCAGCCTTTTTCAGTGTCTCGCGAGCAACGGCCCCCGCCATGCGTAGCTTTTCATAACTGTCAGGCACACTGCTTGAGCCCCCCGTTACCATCAGGCCAAGCAGCTTGAATGCAGCCCCCGCAGCCCCGCGCGCAGACCGCGCGGCAAGGCTGTCGTCAGCGCTTTGAAAAGGCACCGCCTCATCCGCGAGGGCTGTGTTGTAGTAAGCTGGATCTGGGGTGCCGAACGACAGCGTGACCTGATCAAGATCAATGTCTAGCTCTTCAGCAATCAGCAGCGCCTGAGCCGTCTGCACCCCTTGCCCTACATCCGTGTGAGGAGTGATCAGTGTAACCGCATCTGCGGTGATCTTAATGAAGGGCGTAAACGCAGCCTCACCCTCACGCAGTTCTGAAAGCAACGGGTTTGCGTGCAGTGTCGCCACCTTATAGGCCCCAAACGCAACGCCACCAGCCACAAGGCCAGAGCCAATCATAAAACTGCGGCGGGTGATCTTTTTGAGCTTACTCATGATCTATCCTTTCGCCAGCGTGTCAGCGGCTTGCTTCACAGCGGCACGAATGCGCGGATAGGTTCCACATCGGCATAAGTTCCCGTTCATCGCATCATCAATGTCAGCATCGGTTGGACGGGGGATAGCCTGCAGAAGTGCGGCGGCCTGCATCATTTGACCAGACTGACAATACCCGCACTGTGCGACCTGAAAATCAGCCCACGCAGATTGAACAGCGTGCATGGCGTCCGGTGTGCCCAACCCTTCGATTGTGGTGATCTCAAATCCAACCGCATCAGCTGCCGCAATCTGGCAACTGCGCACAGCATCCCCATTCAGATGGACCGTACACGCGCCACAGGCCGCGATACCACACCCGTATTTCACACCCTTGATATCCAGTACATCGCGCAAAACCCACAACAATGGCATGTCATCTTCGACGTCAATTTGGTGATCGGTGCCGTTTACCTTCAATTTCATCATGCTCACCCCTGTTTGTTAGCATTAAGGTAGGTCTGCCACAGCTTGGGATCAACACGCCCGCTCGCCTAACGTGACGATAGGTTCAATTCCACACGGACTGCATCCAGAAGAGCGTCCCTCGACACCGGCTTTTGCACCATGGGTGGCAGTGGCGACATTTCCGCATTCGCACCCACGATTTCTTTGGAATAGCCCGACATCAACAAGATCGGCAAATCGGGCAGCCGGTTTCGCACCTCACTGGCCAACCCAACCCCTTGCAACGCGCCCGGCATGACCATGTCCGAGATCATCAGATCAATGTTGGATTTCTCATCCAAAACCTGCAACGCTGCATCGCCTGAATTCACCGCAACCACGTTGTGACCTGCCGCGCGCAACTGACGCGTCATGGCTAGGCGCACGCCGCGTTCGTCTTCGACCAACAGTATCGTCTTTTGTGTCTGACGCGGCACTGTGCGCGGCTCTGTTTCCACCGAGCTTTCGGCGTCCAAACTGCGCGCGACCGGCAACAACAACACAACTGTGGTGCCAGAACCCTCCTGCGTTTGCAGATAAATTGTCCCACCAGATTGCCGCATGAACCCTTGAACCATCGATAGGCCAAGCCCAGAGCCTGTGCCGACCTTCTTGGAGGTCACAAAGGGATCAAATACCTTCTCTGCCAACGCTTTACTCATACCAACACCGGTATCGCGCAGCCGAACTCGGACATATTCTCCCGGGATAAGATCACCAGGCAAATGCGCAGTTTGAGTTGCCGTGATATGCGTCAATTGTGCGGTAAGGGTAAATTTGCCACCGTCAGGCATCGCATCACGGGCATTAATGGCCAAATTCAAAAAAGCAGTTTCCAGTTGATTGCGGTCAATTTGAACAGGTGGCAACGCTTCTGAAACATCAGAAGAAATCTCAATTGATGCGGGCATGATACGCTTAAACAGTACCATCGCTTCGCCCAGTAAGTCATCCGCGCGGTGGGCTTTCGGCTCAAGGTAAGATCGCTTTCCAAACGCCAAAAGTTGCCGTGACAAAGATGTGCCACGGCTTGCAGATTTGCGAATTTCATTGGTGCAGTCTTGGCCGTTTTCATCCAAAGGCATGTCCAGCAGAAGCTCTGCGTTGGCCAGAACGATTGCCAAAATATTGTTGAAATCATGGGCTACACCGCCGACCAACTCGCCAATGGCTTCTTGGTTTTGCAGATACGCAATGCGGCGTTCAGATGCGCGCAACTCACTTTCCCGCTCCAGAAGTTCCGCTTGGACAAGTCCACTGGCGTGTTTGATGTGCCGCAGATACAGCCAGCTTAGCGCGACCACAGCAAATATTGACCCCATGATGACCACGAACATGATCGCCTCGGTTGGGCTGAAACGATTTGCTTTACTCACGCTTAACGTCAATGTCCGCCCACCAAGCGACAACAACGCATCATCGGCATTCAACTCAGGCAGAACGCGGTCCATCCAATCAATGTCTGCGGCATTTGGCGCAATCTCGATCGGTGGGGCGTCAGCGTCATTGACAGAAAGACGGATGCTGTAGTCACCAAGCCCGTCAACAGCACCGCTCTGCGACAACATAACCTCGGGCGTAACGGGAGCCGCCACAACACCGCGCCGCCAGACACTTGGCTGGTCGTTGTCAACCACGACCGGAGACAGCACCATCAGACTGAGATAGTTATCACCACGCTGTGCATCGAGCGACAAGATATATGGCCCGACCAACGCGGGCTGATTGAGCAGAAACATTTGCTGAACGGCGCGAAAACCTTCCGTATTTTCAGTCAAATCAATACCAAATTTCGTTTGCCTAGCCGAAGGCGGATCCACGAACAAAAGCGGAGCAGAAAGTGGTGGTCCGGTCTGTTTCAAAAGTGGGAGATTGGGATATCCCTGCGCCTTGAAATAGTCCGTATTTCGCTGATAGTAATTGCCAAAAAGACTAAGTTCGCTGCGTGATAATATAGGTGCGTATGCGACGACACGGGTTAGATCCGACGAAAACTGACGGTGATTTTGGCTCCATACTTTGTCGAAATCGTTCAGATCAAACACGCCCTTAATCGACAGTATCTGCGCAAGGGTCGCCACTTCTTGCTCAATAAGAGAGAACTGCAGCATCAGCGCATTCTTAAGCTGATTTGCCTTTTCGTTTAGCTCATCTTGATGCGCACGATTAGCAGCGGACACCAGCGCATACCCGACAAGAACAAAGCAAACGGCAGCCACAACTGAGCCTACGCGCGCCATATGCACCGCTTTGCCAATGTCACTTAAGTGGCGCGCAAGGGCGGTCATTGGCCCACGCGCAGAATTGCTTTACGCCTCGGGATCGGCGGCTTTTGACGGCCGGTCGGGTTCTGCCAGCACATACCCCTGCCCCCTAATCGTTTGAATTGGCGTACTACTTTGGGCGGCGGCAAGCTTTTTGCGCAAACGGAAGATGAACACATCAATCGTGTTATGATCAGGATCATCGTCGGCCACATACAGTTCTTGGCGCAGCATATCCTTTGAAACGACCAGACCCATTTTGCGGGCCAGCATCTCAAGTACCTGAAATTCTTTCTTGGTCAGCTTAAGTTTATGCCCGTTCGCAACCGCGACCTTCCCCTCAATATCAATGGTCAGATCCCCCACCGAAAGCGCATTGTGACTGTGCCCTTGTGACCGCCGAACAATCGCAGAAATACGGGCGCGCAATTCATCGCCATTGAACGGTTTGGTGATGAAATCATCTGCACCCAATTCAAAACCACGAATCTTTTCATCAATCTGGTTTATGCCTGTCAGGATCAGCACCGGTGTTTCCACCTTATTTTCACGCAAGCGTTTGAGGACCGTGTACCCATCAAGATCTGGCAATTTCAGATCAAGCAGGACCAGATCGTAATCATAGCGCGTCGCCAGATCGATGCCTTCTTCACCACTACCCGTGAAATAAGTGAAAATATCGGCTTTTTTCAGAGTTTTATCGACAACTTTGACCAAGGCCTCGTCATCTTCAATCATCAACACACGCACTAGCTACCAACCTCAATACTAACAACATCTGTACACAGCACGGGTATAGCATATGAAATAATTAACGCTGATTAAAGCAAATACGTGAATAATGCGTGATTGTTTGTGAAACAGCCATGAGCGTGCAATCTGGGCTTTCCGTCTGCGCACTAAAAAGCCTGACGGAGTAACTCCATCAGGCTCATTACTAAATACATCGTGCACGTGGCACTACTCGTTACCCGTCAAAGAGAACCTCTTCGACTTCAATTACGTAGCGTAACGTTTATGAACAGTTCATGAACAAATATGTAAATGAACAGTTAATAACAAAAATGTCGCACTGATATGGGGCCAGCAACGGGACCAACGCCGAGACGATGCTTATTCAAACTCGAGTTGAGATGCGTCTGTCCAAGGAAACAGATATTTCACGGCTGCTTTTGGCCCATCATTTTCAATGACTACACAGATGCCCAACCCAGAGGCGACCTCACCCAAGGATGACAGGCGCAGAGTTTCTGCATGAAAGAACACCTCTTTCGCCTCGCCGTAAGGAATGACAAAGCCGTAGCCCTTTTTGGCATCAAACCACTTCACGATCGCGGGCTGCAACGCACTTAGTTCATCCGCAGTTAAATCCGCAATCGTCAGCAGATCTTCAGACGCGATAACTTCTGTAATTTCGGAAATCCGCGCGCCGCGCGCGCTGTCCTCGACCAGATAAGTCAGTTCAACTTCTTTGGCGATTGAGCTGAGGCCAAGCTCTCGCAAGATGTTTTGATGCAGCAAAACATCCTCGCCAGTTTGCCCGTCAACAACGAAGCCAATTCCCTTGTTTTGATCAAACCACTTCACAACCCCACGTGAGGCGCGGCTTTGCACATCACCAGGTCCCGGACCACTTTGGTCTTTATTATCACTATTCGACATACTAGCGCCTTACGCTCCGGCTACACTTGTTACGCGGCCGTTTTTGCATAGCGAGTGTTAAGATTGTTTTTAATTCCAGAGGCGACTTACACAAAAATTAACTAAAAGACACAGTAATTCTTCGAAATCCTCATGTTAAAAGCCATATGCCGTCACGTAGCGCCGCCATTTTGATCAATTAATCAAAGCCGCACTCTTGCTCGACACAATATCTCCGCCTAAGGCGAATGGGATCATGTGGATATACAGAGCCGCCATAACCTTCGCAGCACCGTTCATTTTGCTGCATGCCATCCTGAAAATGGGGGGGCTGACTGCGCGGCTTGGCTTCGTACGCCCTGCACAGCGCGGCGCGCATATTTGGGTCCACGCAGCCAGTAACGGTGAAATCACATCCGCCAAGGCAACCCTTGAGGCGCTCTTGCGCCGTGATCCAAGCCGCAAAATTCTGGTCACCATCAACCAGATTACAGCGCGCGATATGATCCGTGGTTGGGGAAACGACCGGATCGAAGCGCATCTGGCCCCGATTGATCTGCGTTGGGTCACGAAAATGATACTGCGTAATTGGTCCATTTCCGCGCACATTATTGTGGAAAACGAAATCTGGCCAAACCGCCTAACCGTGTTGTCACACGCGCACGTACCGGTTGTGATTATTGGCGCGCGCTTATCTGCGCGCAGTGCTGCACGATGGCAAAAACTACCCAACTCACTTCGCAATATTTACCGCACACTGAGCCTAGTCAGCCCACAAGACCGCGACAGCGGAGCACGTTTCAAAGTCCTTGGCGCGCCAAACATCAGCGCACCCAACAACCTAAAAGAGCATTATCAACGCCCCGCACCCCATGCAGATTTCGCAGAATTTGCGCAGCTATACCAAGCCCCATTCACAGTTTTGGGCGCTTCAACCCACGCGGGCGAAGAAAAGCTTATCCTTGATGCTTTTGACATTTTGCATGCCGAAGACCCGCGATGGCATTTGATCTTGGCGCCCCGTCATCCCAAACGCCGTGACGAGGTTGTAAGCCTAATTGGCCGGCAGTTCAGCGTGGCCCAATATTCGGACCGAACCCGCCGCACCAATACCACCCAGATCACCTTGGCCGACACCATGGGCGATATGACGCTGTGGTATGACATTGCAGATATTTGCGTGGTGGCGGGTAGCTTCCAGCCCGTTGGCGGGCACACGCCGTTTGAACCCCTAAGCCATGGGTGCGGTGTATTTCATGGCCCGCACGTGTCAAATTTCACGGAAAGCTATGGTGCCCTGAACGCTGTGGGCGGCGCCAAGATGGTCCGCTCAGCCGAAGACCTGGCGCACGCGATCCTGACCTGCCGCCCAGACGTGATGTGCGACGCGGCAGTACCGGTTTTAGGACGCGCACAAGATCAAGAGCCGTTTTATACAGAACTTGAAGCGCATCTTAAACGCGCACCAAGAGCCGCTTCTTAAGTTTACCGACCCGCTCACGAACCACGTCCTTAACTGGCCCGTTCCGTGGATCATCGCGCAAGGTGGTTGACCAATGCGTAGGCCTGTTTTTCGCACGGCTGTGACCACTCCATGTAAGGGCTTCCAACACGCGGCGCGGTGCGTCATCAAGATCACGCGGCGGATCAATACCGTTCAGCACCCCCCACGCACCCGTCCAAAGCCTGCCCACGGACCATGGATTATAGCCTCCCCCACCAAGCAGCAAAAAGCGCGGGCACATGGGTAGCGATGCGCTGATCACATCAAAATGGGCGTTGTTGGACATAGCAAGCGTTGACTGCGGATCTTCCTCAACCGCATCCGCGCCGCATTGAAGGACAATCGCATCAGGCCTGAAAGTTTGCAGTGCAGGCAGTATGAGCTCCGACAAAACATAGGCCATATCGTCATCGTGACTGTGCTTTGGCAGAGGCAAATTAAACAGGTTTCCCACCCCTTCATCACCAAGCGCACCGGTGCGGGGCCATCTGTTTTCCTCGTGTGTAGAAAACATCAACACATCTGGATCGGCTTCAAACGCGTGCTCAACCCCGTCTGGGTGATGTGCGTCAATGTCGATGTAGGCGATGCGTTTCACACCACTACGCTTAAGCGACAAAATACTCAGAACCGGGTCGTTGAAATAACAAAACCCATTTGCCCGATCAGGCATGGCATGATGGGTGCCGCAGCCCGGCGCATAAACACGCCCCCCGTTGGCAAGCAGTTCTCCGGCCAAAAGCGCACCCCCCGCTGATGTAGCAGGGCGGCGAAACACTTCTGCAAAGACAGGATTGGAATGGGTCCCGATGTGATGCCGGCGACGGACCTCTTCGCTGACGTCTTGCACCGCCTCTGCGGCTTGCAACGCCGCAATATAGGCAGGTGTGTGCCATGCAGAAATTGCAACGGGCTTGGCGCGCGGACTTGTAATGTATTGCTGTGATGGCAACCATCCCAGTGCGCGGGACAAATCCATCACCGTACTGACCCGCGGCACACGCAGCGGGTGCCACGCGCCATAAGAGGAGCCGCGATAAATTTCGGACCCGATGAAAAGAGGGCGAACAAGTGGGGATGGTGCAGTCATGATGATGGTGAGCCTAGGTCCACACACATGACTGTCCAGACCCTATCAAGACACATCCGCGCGCCAATACACGCGCCTAACCAACCCCGATGTCTGCGAAAAGTTGAATTCATCGAAAATTAGCGTTATGTTCACGGCTTAGGAGGCACGAAGGACACAACGATGCCACCACACAAAAAACATGCAGGCCAAAGACGCACCAATAAATCAATGAAGCAGCTACCGCTCTCTGTTACGGGTAAAACCAAGTATGACCTTCGCACGCAGTTCTCTGCGCTGCCCTTTCGAGTTGTGGCTGGCAAGCTTGAGATTTTGTTGATTACCTCGCGCGGGACTGGACGCTGGATCATCCCCAAAGGCTGGCCCATGGCCGACACAACCCCAAGTGATGCCGCAGCAACAGAAGCTTTTGAAGAAGCGGGTGTTGAGGGCAAAATCTACAAAACCTGCATCGGGCTTTATTCATACACCAAACAAATGGACGACATGCCAAACCTGCCATGCGTAGCAATGGTGTACCCGCTTAAGGTCAAGAAAATTCTCAAAGACTACCCCGAAGTAGATCAGCGCAAACGCAAGTGGTTCAGCCAATCAAAAGCAGCCAAAAAGGTGGATGAGCCTGAGTTGCGGGCGATTATCTCCTCGTTTGATCGCAGCTTGCTGAGCTGACGCAGCTACGCGCTTGTGATCTTGCCCTCCAGTACGCTTTGCCTACATAATACATGACTTGATGATGCTTAGGGCCTTTGATCCGCATGATCCGATATAACTTGAAATGTACAAATGATCACCAGTTTGACAGCTGGTTTGCCGACGCCGCCAGCTATGACACGCTGCGCGGGCGCAATTTAGTTTCTTGTGCTGTGTGCGGTGATACGGATGTCTCCAAATCCCTGATGGCGCCGCAAGTACGCCCCGCCCGAGGCGCGCTGAGCCAAGCCGCCTCCCCCGCCGAGCAAGCGATAGCAGAAATGCGCAAACACATTGAAACCAACGCTGATGATGTGGGCACCAATTTCGCAGCCGAGGCGCGCAAAATTCATGATGGTGAAACGCCCGAACGCGCAATTTACGGCCAAGCCAACGTGCAAGAAGCCAAAGAGTTGATCAAAGACGGCGTGCCTGTGGTGCCCCTGCCGTTCATGGCGAAAGACAAAGCCAACTAGCGTGCTGCGCGCCCGTCGCTAAATCGCCCGCCTTCTACTTGCCCAAAAACCACCCATGGCATAAACGACGCCCAACATCAGACAAAGGGCGCACAATATGCCGACATTGGTAATGAAGTTTGGCGGCACATCAGTCGCAAACCCTGATCGTATCAAACGCGCAGCCAAACGCGTCGGCGTTGAAGTTACCAAAGGGTACAACGTGATCGTGATCGTCAGCGCGATGTCTGGCAAAACCAACGAACTTGTTGGTTGGGTAAACGAAATATCGCCCCTCTATGACGCCCGTGAATATGATGCAGTTGTGGCATCAGGCGAGTTGGTGACAGCTGGTCTAATGGCGCTGACACTACAGGAAATGGACGTCCCCGCACGCAGCTGGCAGGGCTGGCAAGTGCCCGTAAAAACTACCTCTGCGCACGCTTCGGCGCGCATTGAGGAAATCCCTACAGACAACATCGTTCGGACATTCGAAAACGGCATGAAGGTTGCGGTCGTCGCGGGTTTCCAAGGCATCAGCCCCGAAGGCCGCGTCACAACTTTGGGCCGTGGCGGCTCTGACACAACGGCCGTGGCGTTTGCTGCTGCATTCGGCGCAGAACGGTGCGATATCTACACAGACGTTGATGGTGTCTACACTACAGACCCACGTGTATCTGACAAAGCGCGCAAACTGGACAAAATCGCATTTGAAGAGATGCTCGAGCTGGCCTCACAGGGTGCAAAAGTTCTTCAGACACGCTCTGTTGAATTGGCGATGCGCTACAAAGTTAAGCTGCGCGTGTTATCAAGTTTTGAAGAACAATCAGATCAAGCAGGCACTCTTGTCTGCGATGAGGAGGAAATCATGGAATCCAACGTAGTCTCCGGCGTGGCGTTTAGCCGTGATGAAGCCAAAATGACCCTCATCTCGGTCGCCGATCGTCCTGGCATCGCCGCTGCCATTTTTGGCCCGCTGGCCGAAGCAGGCATAAACGTCGATATGATCGTGCAAAACATCTCGGAAGAGGGCCGCACAGACATGACGTTCTCGTGCCCCGTTGATCACGTAGCGCGCGCCGATCAAGCCCTTCAGGAAGCCAAATCATCAGGCAGCATCAACTACCAAGAGCTGATCGCTGATAAAGACGTGGCCAAGCTGAGCGTCGTTGGCATCGGGATGCGCAGCCACGCAGGTGTAGCCGCTAAAATGTTCGCGGCCCTTCAAGCCGAAGGCGTCAACATCAAGGTCATCACCACATCCGAGATCAAAATCTCTGTTCTGGTTGATCGCAAATACATGGAACTGGCTGTCCAAGCGCTTCATGATGCGTTTGAGTTGGAAAAAGCCTAAACGCTAGGCCGCGTAATCCCCTGTTTGTGCTGCATTTTTAACCACTTCCCTTTGCAGCGCTTACAATTTCAGACGGGCTTAGCGCTAACTTGATGACCGGCGGGTGAAATACAGGTATGACACCATCATGGCGCCAGCTAAGGCGTCCTAAAAGTGGTTGAATACGGGTGTCACAAACTTCTGAGAGCGAAAGCCGCAAGCTGCTTGGCGCACTGCGCGACACTATGGCCAGCGACCGCGCCGGCCAAGCGCGCATGGACGACATTACTCAACTGATTGCCCAAAGCATGGGCACAGACGTGTGCTCTATCTACCTGTTTTGCGACGAGGACACCCTTGAGCTTTGTGCCACACAGGGCCTCAACGCAGAAGCTGTCCACCAAACCCGTATGCGACTTGGTGAGGGGCTTGTAGGCCGCGTGGCGCGCACCAAACGTCTGGTCAATACCGACAACGCGCCACAACAACGTGGTTTCCGCTATATGCCCGAAACTGGCGAAGAGGTCTTTTCCGGCTTTCTGGGCGTGCCAATCCAACGGTTGGGCGAAGTATTGGGCGTGTTGGTCGTTCAGTCGCGCCAAACCCGTGAATACACCGCTGACGAGATCTATGGCCTTGAGGTTGTGGCCATGGTGCTTGCAGAAATGACAGAGCTTGGCGCGTTTGTCAGCGACGAGACCGGTGTGGGCGCGTTGCACCAGCGTGCCGTTATGTTCCGTGGATCAGTGGGCCAAGAAGGTGCCGCCGCGGGACAAGTTTATCTGCACGAACCCCGCGTTGTCGTCACAAACCCCGTGGCCGATGACCCCGAGGCAGAGCACAAACGCCTCAACGATGCCGTTGAGACATTGCGCATGTCCGTTGACGAAATGCTGACTGGTGCCGGAACCGGCGACAAAGAACAAAAACAGGTCCTTGAGGCCTATAGGATGTTTGCCAACTCAAAGGGCTGGCTGCGCCGGATGGATGAAGACATCGAACTTGGCCTATCCGCCGAAGCCGCGGTTGAAAAAGAACAATCCGCCGCCCGTACTCGGATGAACGAGGTCACTGACGCTTATCTGCGCGAACGGCTGCAAGACCTTGATGACCTATCCAACCGCCTTCTGCGAATTCTAACGGGCCAAGGGGCGGACACCGGCGCCGAAATGCCAGAGCACCCTGTTCTTGTGGCGCGCAACATTGGTCCGGGCGAATTACTTGAATACGGGCGCAAGCTACGTGCGATTGTCCTTGAGGAAGGCAGCGTCGGCAGCCACGCAGGGATCGTTGCGCGCGCGTTGGCCATCCCACTGGTGATACAGGCCAAGGGCGTCACGACAGAGGCCCTCAACGGTGATCAAATTCTTGTGGACGGTGAACAGGGCATTGTGCACCTGCGCCCCGAGGACACAGTTACCACTGCGTTCAAAGATAAAATCGCGATGCTCGCCAAAGCGCAGGACCGCTACACAGACATTCGTCACAAGCCTGCCACCGCTTTGTGCGGCACAACCATTTCGCTGCAAATGAACGCGGGGCTTATGGCCGATTTGCCAAGCCTTGAGAATTCCGGTGCAGAGGGCGTGGGCCTTTTTCGGACAGAATTACAGTTTCTTGTGCGCAACCAATTCCCCCGCCGATCAGAGTTGGCCAGCTTGTATGGCCGCGTACTTGATGCGGCTCAGGGCAAGCGCGTTGTGTTCCGCACGCTTGATATCGGCTCGGACAAAGTTCTGCCCTATATGAAACCGCAAGACGAACCAAACCCCGCATTAGGGTGGCGCGCGATCCGTGTGGGCCTTGATAAGCCGGGCGTTTTGCGAATGCAGTTGCAAGCGCTTTTGCGCGCTGCAAATGGCCGCGCACTTACCGTTATGTTCCCGTTTGTAGCCCAATACGAAGAGTTCACCCAAGCCCGCGCAGCCCTTACCAAAGCGATTAAACGCGAAGAAGCGCTTGGGCATATCCTTCCCGAAAACATCGAAGTCGGCGCCATGTTGGAAACTCCGTCTCTGGCCTTTGCCCCGGATGCATTTTTTGAAGATGTGGATTTTTTGTCGATTGGCGGCAATGATCTTAAGCAATTCTTCTTTGCTGCGGACCGTGAGAACGAGCGCGTCCGTAAACGGTACGACAGCCTGAACGTCAGCTTTTTGTCATTCATGGAAATGATCGTAGACCGGTGCAGCAAGACGCAAACTCCCATTTCGTTTTGTGGCGAAGACGCGGGCAAACCGATTGAAGCAGTTTGCTTTGCCGCTATGGGACTGCGCACGTTGTCGATGCGCCCCGCCTCAATTGGCCCTGTGAAATCATTGTTGATGCGGGTCAATTTGGCAGATGTAAAAAAGGTGATCGAAACTGCGCGCGCCGAAGGCAAAATGTCAGTCCGTGATGACATCGCAGCCTATATCCGCAGCCTTGGCTAGGACACGCTGTCCACTTTTTGCACCTGTCCTGTGATGCCATCCCAAGCGTGCGGTACTAACGAGAGGCCCAAGACACGTTCGGGGTTTGTTGGTGGCGGCATGGTCACATCCGTCAGCTTGCGAAAGCCAAATTTGGAATAATACGGCGCATCCCCCACCAGAATGACGCGGGTCCACCCAAGGTTTTGCGCCCGCGAAAGACTGTCGCGAATAAGCACGCTTCCCAATCCCTCACCCTGCCGTGTTGGGTGAACAGCAACTGGGCCCAGCAAAAGCGCCGTGTCACTGCCGATTTGCACAGGCCAATACCGGATCGCACCGCCCAAAATACCCGCCTCATCACGCGCCACCAATGACAACCCAGGTACCTGCGCCACGCCGTCACGTAGTCGGTAGGAAGAAAGCGCCTCACGGCCGGGCGCAAAGCAAAGGTCATAAAGCGCCTCTACCTCCCACCAGTCGTGCTGACTTTCTTCACGTAACCCCGCCACGCTGCTCACCTTTTGCTTATCGTGCCACTGGAACTCGCCCTAACATGCAGGTTAACGTGGGGCAAAGCGCAAAGGTACATCAACCATGTTCTACACCCCCTCAAACGAGGCAGGCGCCGGCAGCGGGCTGGCCCATAACCCGTTCAACGCCATTGTGACCCCCCGCCCCATCGGCTGGATCAGCACCCGTGACGCAGACGGCTCGGACAACCTCGCGCCTTATTCGTTTTTCAACGCAGTCGCGTACACGCCCCCTCAGGTGATGTTTTCGTCCACCAGCAGTAAGGCTGACCGTGGTGACACCAAAGACAGCGTGGCCAATATCCGTGCAAGCGGAGTGTTTTGCGTCAACATAGTTGAATTCACCGCCCGTGACGCCATGAACGCCAGCAGTGAAATGCTGCCAAAAGACGTGGATGAGTTTGAGCACGCAGGCCTGACAAAGGAACAATGCGAGACGATTTCTTGCGCGCGCATCGCAGGTGCACCCGCAGCGCTTGAGTGTAAATTGACCGAAATTATCACTTTGCGCGGTGAGCATAACTTCTTGGTGCTGGGTGAAGTTACAGGGGTTCATATGCGTGATGATTGCATCGTTGATGGCCGGTTTGACATCAGCACCTTCACGCCGCTGGCACGCATGGGCTACAAAGACTATACCGCCGTCCGTGACGTTTTCACACTGACCCGCCCTGATCAAAAGTAAGCCAGTACCGTTGACATAGCGGCCGCAACGCGGTCACAAGCCAACATCCCAACGCCCGCCCAAAGGAGGCCACCATGGCCCGCTCAAACAAAACCGTTCGCGATTACATCCGCACAATTCCTGACTTTCCGCATGAAGGGATCATGTTTCGTGATGTGACCACACTTTTTGCAGACCCGCGCGGATTTCGCATCGCGATTGACCAATTGCTGCACCCTTATGCGGGCACTGACATCGACCGGATTGTAGGGCTGGAAGCGCGTGGGTTTATCCTTGGCGGTGCCATCGCCCACCAGCTTAGTGTGGGGTTTGTGCCAATCCGCAAAAAAGGCAAACTACCCGGCAAAACCCTCAGCCAAGATTACACGTTGGAGTACGGCGAAGCGACGATGGAAATCCACGATGATGCCATCCAGCCGGGCGAAAAAGTTCTGGTGGTTGATGATCTTCTGGCAACGGGCGGTACTGCTGAGGCGGGTATCAAATTGCTCGAAAAGCTCGGTGCCGAGATTGTTGGCTGCGCTTTTGTGATTGATCTGCCTGATCTTGGTGGACGTGCCAAGTTTGAGGCGATGGGCGTCGACATCCACGCGCTTTGTGCATTTGAAGGCGATTAAAGTCTGAAGCTGGCGCGCGGCAATAACGCACTAGCGCGCCAACACGGCACCTGGGTTCATGATGCCTTTCGGGTCAAGAGCATCTTTAATGGCACGCATCGTGGTCAATTTCACCGGGTCGCTATAGCGTTCAAGATCAGCAACTTTGAGCCGTCCAACACCGTGCTCGGCACTCACCGACCCGCCCATGTCGTGGACAAGGTCGTGCACTGTGCGTTTAATATCCTCACGCTGGTGCTCATGATCGGCTCGGCTTTTGCCATCCACCGGGAAGACGTTGTAGTGAAGATTACCGTCGCCCACGTGACCAAAACAATTCACCCGAAACGATCCCAGCTGTGCAATCGCCTGATTGCCACGTTCGATGAACGCAGGGATAGCCGACAGCGGCACCGAAATGTCATGGCTGCTCACCGAACCAATCCGGCGATTTGCTTCTGGGATATTCTCGCGCAAGGCCCAAAACTGCTGCCGCTGGCTTTGTGATTGTGCAATAACGCCGTCGCTTACCAAGCCGGCCTCGCTGGCTTCGGAAAACAACGTCTCAAGTGCTGTCGCCGGATCAAGTCCTTGGGCCAAACCAACATCAATCAGTACCATCCACTCGGGCTTTTCAGCAAACGGCTGGCGCACATCTGGCAGCGTCTCAGACAAAAAATCTAGACCCTGTTTGTGGATCAGCTCAAACGCAGAGACACCACCGCCCATACGCTTTTGCGTCAGCGCAAGCAGCGATAGTGCAGCGCGCGGATCACGGACCGCCATAAACGCTGTCCCTTCTGAGGCGGGCTCAGGGTGCAGGCGCAAACACGCGGCGGTAATAATCCCAAGGGTCCCTTCGGCGCCAATCATCAGGTGACGCAGATCATAGCCTGTGTTGTTTTTGCGCAAACGCGTCAGGCCGTTCCAGATTGTGCCATCAGGCATCACGACCTCAAGGCCAAGGCATAGATCGCGCGCATTTCCGTAGCGCAGAACATTTACGCCGCCCGCATTGGTCGACAGCACGCCGCCCACCCGCGCACTGCCCTCACTGGCAAGCGAAAGCGGAAACATCAGACCTTCGGCGCGGGCGTGTGACTGAACATCCGCAAGGATCATTCCTGCTTCTACCACCATCACGCCTTCCTCCGCGTGCATGGAACGCAACGCTGTCATCCGCTCGAGCGACAAGATCAATGGGGGCACACCGTCTTCCGCAATTTGCCCGCCAACAAGTCCCGTTCCGCCACCGTATGGAATGACCGCAACACCTGCAGCATGAGCCGCCGCAACAAGGGTTGCGACTTGCTCGGTTGTGCGCGGTTTCGCAAGCAGTCCCGCTGTGCCAGCATACCGTCCACGCGGCTCTTCAAGGTAGGATGCAGTGACAGTCGCGAACACGTCATCGGGCATTAGGGCGCGTACTTTGGCCTCAAAATCAGACGTGGCGGAAACAAGCGGTGCAATCGACATAGCGCATCCTTAAATCACGGGCGGTTGGGGCTTCATGCCATGGGGCTACCTTGGTGAAAAGGCTACAACATAGCGCAGCTGGCAACACGTAAAAACGTAGTGCAGTGGCGCGCAAAAGCAGCCCCTTAAGCCAGACCAATGTCCGTGCGGCCCCGACGGTCGCCGCGCAAATTTGCATACAGCACATGATTGCGCCAGCGTCCGTCAATTTGCAGGTAGCTTTGCGCAACACCTTCATATTTGAAGCCCGACTTCTCTAAAACGCCCCGCGATGCTTTGTTCTCAGGCAAGCAAGCCGCCTCAAGACGGCTTAGATCAAGGGTGTTGAAAGCATAATGGGTGGTAGCTTCGATGGCTTCGCGCATGAACCCCTGCCGTGCGGCAGCGCGCGCCACCCAATATCCCAATGTGCCCGCCTGCGCAGGACCGCGACGGATGTTATCAAGGGTGATTGCGCCGATCAGCGCCTGATCCTCACGGCGGATCAAGAAAAGCGGCAAAGCCGTGCCTTGGGTAATCGCCCGCTGTGCCCAGTAAACCCGATTGGTAAATGCCTTGCGTGATAAGTGATCCGCTGCCCAAGTTGGTTCCCAAGGCGTTAGAAAATCATGGCTATCCCTGCGCTGTGACGCCCAAAACCGAAAATCTCTATGAGCCGGTTGGCGAAGGGTCATTCGCTCCGTTTCGATAATGACTTTGCGTTTTGATCTCAGCATCAGGCGGCCAGTCGCGCCTTTAGTTGCTCAAGGTGCGGCGCTTGCTCAACAGGACCATAAAGCGCCATCGCGCTGCGGGCCGTCACAAGGTTTTCAGCAAAATCTTTGACATCTCCCGTGGTGACCGCATCAATCCGCTCAACCGCCTCATCCAGCTGAGGGATACGGTCCCAAATCGACATCATCCGCGCCAAACGCTCGCAACGCGCAGATGGGCTTTCAAGCCCCATTAGCATCCCTGCCTTCATCTGCGCACGCGCACGCGCCACTTCTTCTGGGGTCATATCGCTGGCGGCACGTTTCATCTCGTCCATGGTCAGACCAGCAAGATCACCAATTTGCTCAGCGCTTGTACCGGCGTAAATCGTCATCAAGCCCGTGTCCGCATAGGCGCCTGCTTGACTGAAAATCGTATAGCACAAACCGCGCTTTTCGCGGATTTCTTGGAACAGGCGGCTCGACATGCCACCCCCGAATGCTGTGGCAAATATCTGGGCCGTATATATCTGCGGATCGCGGTAGTCTGGCCCTTCCAACGCCAAGGCAAAGTGCACCTGCTCAAGGGATTTCACCTCGCGCCGCTCTCCACCTTCAAAACGCGCAGCGTCTGATTGAATTGACGGTGCGGCGGGTAAATGGCCGAACATTTCTTCTGCACGGCGGACAAGATCATCATGATCCACGGCACCAGCGGCAGCCAAAATCATCTGACCTGGGCCGTAGTGCTGCGCCACGAATTGCGCCAGATCATCACGGCTAAAGCTTTGAACCCGCTCAACAGGCCCCAAAATTGTTCGCCCGATCGCTTGGTCAGGATAAGCCTCTTCTTGCAACCAATCGAACACGATATCGTCCGGTGTATCCAACGACTGGCCGATCTCTTGCAAAATCACACCTCGTTCGACTTCAATTTCAGCAGGGTCAAAAACAGGGTTGAGAACAATATCGCCAATCACATCAAGCGCCAGCGGCACATCGTTTTCCAACACGCGGGCATAGTAGGCCGTCATCTCGCGGCTGGTATATGCGTTGATATAGCCCCCCACGTCTTCAATCGCCTCAGCGATTTGTAACGCGCTGCGCCGCTTGGTGCCTTTGAAGGCCATATGTTCAAGAAAATGCGCGATGCCATTTTGAGGCAGCGTTTCATTGCGACCGCCCGCTTGCACCCAAATGCCGATAGACGCGCTTTTCAGCCCCTCCATATGCTCTGTTACAATGCGAAAGCCGTTGGACAAGCGATGGGTTTGAACACTCACTTAGATACGATCCTTGATGATGGTCTTGATGTCAGAGACGCCGCCAGTCACGCGGGTGATACGCTCGTCGCGCTCAAATAGATCCGCCATACGCGCGGGCAACGCAGGGAACACACCGCTAGCCGCCTCGACTGCGTTTGGGAATTTCGCTGGATGTGCAGTGGCCAAAGTAATCATCGGCGTAGCACCCAAATGCCCTTCTGCGACATGCACACCAACAGCTGAATGTGGGCACAGCAATTCACCATGATCCGCATGATAGCGCGTAATGGCCGCCGCAGTTTCACTTTCGGACGCACGGCCAGACGCAAATGTATCGCGCAGCGCTGAAATCGCCCCTTGGCTGACAGTAAACGCACCGCTTTGCTTCAACTCATCCATTTGTTGGGCAATCGCCGCGCCGTCGCTTCCATAGGCATAATAAAGCGCACGTTCAAAGTTCGAGCTGACCTGAATATCCATGGACGGGCTGATCGAGGGCTTCACCCCTTCGGTGCTGTAAACACTTGTCTCAAGAGTACGGTGCAGGATGTCGTTTTGGTTGGTTGCGATGGCCAGTTTGTCGATGGTTAAGCCCATCTGTTTGGCAATGTAGCCGGCAAAAATGTCGCCAAAGTTACCAGTAGGCACTGTAAAGCTAACCTCACGGTGCGGCGCACCAAGGCTCACTGCGCTGGAGAAATAGTACACAACTTGCGCCAGCACACGCGCCCAGTTGATTGAATTAACCCCAGCAAGACGGACGTCGTCGCGAAAATCAAAATCGTTGAACATGTCCTTCACGGCCGCTTGGCACGTGTCGAAATCCCCATCGACCGCCAACGCATGGACATTGGCCTCTGACGGCGTTGTCATCTGGCGGCGCTGCACATCAGACACACGGCCATGCGGGTACAAAATGAACAGGTCAACCGCTCCAAGCCCGCGGAAGGCCTCCATCGCGGCTGAACCAGTGTCACCAGATGTTGCACCCACAATCGTGACCCGCTCCCCATTACGCTTGAGCGCGAATTCAAACATCTGACCGATCAGCTGCATGGCGAAATCTTTGAACGCCAAGGTTGGCCCGTGAAATAGCTCAAGCAAGAAATGGTTCGGCGCAACCTGCACCAAAGGCGCGCGCGCAGCATGTCCAAAACCCGCATAAGCCTTTGCGATCAGGTCCGCAAATTCTTCGTCTGTGAACGTGTCACCGGTAAATGGACGCATCACACGGAAGGCGATTTCCTCATAACTCAGGCCCGCCATTACTGCGATGTCGGCTTTTGAGAATGTCGGGATGGTCTCGGGAAGATACAATCCGCCATCACGAGCAAGGCCAGTAAGCATCGCCTGTTCGAACGTCAAAACAGGCGCATTGCCACGGGTTGAATGGTACTTCATGTATCTTGCCTTTCGTCAGTCCTGCGCGTCATACGCCACACCACAAAGCCTGTCATCCCCAACCACACAATTGCCAGCGAAAACCACGTGATTGCGTAGTTAAGGTGATCATTGGGAATGGCATCACTTGAAACCGGCAGCGGTGAAACAGCTGGATCAGTTGGGGCTACTGCGCGCGCAATCACCAAAACAGGACGTGTGTTTAGCGCCTTGGCCATGGCATCAACGTCGCGCGCAAACCAGATGTTCTTGGCCAAATCCGGCTCGGGCGTGTAGCCATCAACTTCTGATGGCCAATGCAGATTACCCTCAACCGCCACATCACCTGTCAAACGGGGCGCTTGGTCATCCAACAAAGACTGAAAACCACGGTCGATCATGATGCGACCTGCGGATGTCACAAGCACAGCGATATGGCGGTACCCCGCGCCCACCTGCTTTTGGCTGACCAGCACGCGCAGGTGCTCACCAGTATAATTGCCGCTCACTTGGACAGGCGCGAAACGGTCACGCGTAGGATCGGGTGTTTGAGGCAACTCGGAAACAGGGCCCGCGATGCGCGCATCAATTTCGGTCAGTACGCCTTCTTTCCACGCGAGGCGGTTCATCTGCCAATTGCCCAAAGTCAAAAGGATCGCAATCCCTACAAAGCCTAAAACCAAAATCCCGATGATCTTGCCGCGCATGCTGTTCTCCTAAATCAAACGCAAAAGGCGCGAGGATGACCCCGCGCCTTTGTATCAATATCGCAAATCGCGAGGGGTTAGGCGCCCCAAACGTAAACGGCTGCAAACAGGAATAACCATACCACGTCTACAAAGTGCCAATACCAAGCAGCAGCTTCAAAACCCACGTGCTTTTCTTGTGTGAAGTGACCGCGCTGCAAGCGGATCAAACACACCAGCAAGAAGATCGTACCGACAACAACGTGGAAACCATGAAAGCCGGTCGCCATGAAGAAGTTCGCACCATAGATGTTACCCGCGAAGCCGAAAGATGCGTGGGTGTACTCATACACTTGGAAACCAGTGAAGATCAGGCCAAGCACCACCGCAAGGATCAAACCGTTTTTCATGTCTTTACGGTTGTTTTCGTGCACAAGAGCGTGGTGCGCCCAAGTTGCCGCCGCACCCGAACATAGCAGGATCAGCGTGTTGATAAGCGGCAAGTGCCACGGGTCGAATGTCTCAATCCCTGCGGGCGGCCAAACACCGTCGACCGCAGGAGACATTGGGCCCATGGGGTACATCGCGTGCTTGAAGAAAGACCAGAACCACGCCGCGAAGAACATAACTTCGGACATGATAAAGAAGATGAAACCATAGCGCAGGCCAATAATAACGACCGGAGTATGATCACCCGCTTGGCTTTCCGCAACAGTGTCTGCCCACCAAGCAAACATGGTGTAGAGCACGCCGACGAGGCCAATCAGAAAGAGCCAAGGACCGCTTTCGTGCATCCACAAAACAGCACCAAAAAGCATGATGAAGCCAGTGACCGAGCCGATGAAGGGCCACACACTGGGAGGCAAAACGTGATAATCGTGGTTTTTGACATGGGCCATTTTGTGTCTCTTTTCCGTGTCTTATTGTAGTTGTGATGTCAGGGGTGTTTCGGGTGTTGGTTCAATCAAAGCGGCCTGCTGATCATCAGCGTCCATGCCCGTTTGATCGTCCATCATATGAAATGTGTAGGACAGCGTAATTGTGTGCACATATTTGCCTTCGCGATCATTCACGATGTCAGGATCAACGTAAAAGTTGACCGGCATCGACATGCGTTCGCCTGGCTGCAAAATCTGCTCCTCAAAACAAAAGCAGTGAATTTTGCTGAAATAGGCACCGGCCGCATATGGCGCCACGTTGTAGCTTGCGGTGCCGCGAATTGGTTTATCTGTCGGATTGTAAGCCTCGTAGAAGGCCATGCCGTCTTGACCGATTTTCAGCTCCATCTGGCGCTGCTCCGGTTTGAACTCCCACGGCATATCCCGTGCTGTTGATGCGTCGAAACGCACTTTGATCGTTTGATCCAAAACACCTTCGGTATTGCCCGTGCTGGCGTTTGTGGTGCCACCGTAGCCGGTCACACGGCAGAACAAATCATATAGCGGCACAGAAGCCCACGCCAAAGCGCCCATAATTACGACAACGCCGACCAGCTTCTTTGCCGTGTTCAACTTTGAAGTCATTTCGGTCACTTAGCATCTCCCTCGGTTGTGACAGACGGACGAACAGCATGATCAAACCCCTCAAGGCTGCTGCCTCCGGTAATTTTTACATAAGTCAGTCCAAAAACAATCGCGATCAGCCCCACCAAAACCAGTGCTACAGCACCGTTGCGGCCCGAGCGGCGCGTGTGAAGTTCGTGTTCTTGACGGAAATACCCCATTACCAGCCTCCCAAACCGTATGGTGCAAGCATCACTTCCAACAACAGCGCGCCAAAGTGGGCAAAAAGGTAATAAAGGGAGACTTTAAAGACTGATTTCTCAACTTTGTATTTGTCTGCTTCGGCCTGCGCCTCATCGCGGCGCCAGATGTCATAGGCACCCTTAAGGAACCAGATATTGAAGAACAGCGCCACGGCCAAATAAACCGGCCCGCCAATGCTGGTGAACGCAGTTCCTACAGCAACGGGGAACAGCAGCAGGGTGTAAACAAGAACATGGATGCGGGTGGATTTGCGCCCATGGGTCACGGTCAGCATAGGTACGCGCGCATCATCGTAATCAGTCTTCATGAACAGTGCCAGCGCCCAGAAATGCGGTGGCGTCCACATGAAGATGATCGCGAACATCAGTACCGCTTCAAGACTTACCGAACCCGTCGCAACCACCCAGCCGATCATCGGAGGAAACGCGCCAGCCGCGCCGCCAATCACGATGTTTTGGGGCGTCGCGCGCTTGAGCCACATCGAATAAATAACTGCATAGAAGAAAATGGTGAAAGCCAGCAAACCAGCCGCCACGGCGTTTGTCGCCAACCACAACAGGACGACCGAAAAGCCCGAAAGCGCCAGACCAACGGCCAGCGCCTCGCCCGGCGTTACTTTGCCAGCCGGAATAGGGCGGCGGGCAGTGCGCTTCATGACACTATCGATATCCGCATCCCACCACATGTTCAGCGAACCCGATGCACCCGCACCAATCGCGATAAACAGAATGGCACAAAAGCCAATGAAGGGGTGAACGCTTACAGGCGCAACCAACAGACCAACGAGTGCTGTGAAAACAACGAGCGACATCACCCGCGGCTTCATCAGCGCGAAGTAGTCGCGGAACTCTGCCTCGCCCGGAACGGGCTTTGCAGCTGCTTGCAGACTAGCGTCGGTCATTAGGTGGTCCCTTCGTTAAAGGGCCGAACCAACCGTTCGACCCTAAACCACCCCCCCATGAAAGGAGGGCAGAAAGTTACTTAGAAGCGATCTGGTAGTCACCAGTAGTGACAGGTGAGATGCCTGCGTACTCTTCTTTCGCAGACGCAAGCCATGCCTCGTACTCTGCTTCAGAAACCACTTTTACAGTGATCGGCATGTATGCGTGGTCTTTACCGCACAGCTCTGAACACTGGCCAAAGTAGATACCTTCTTTTTCTGCCTTGAACCATAGTTGCGCCAGACGGCCCGGAACCGCGTCTTGCTTCACGCCAAATGCGGGGATGGTCCATGAGTGGATCACATCCGCAGCCGTCACGGTCATCACCACAGTTTTGTTCACAGGCACAACAACTTGGGTGTCAGTGGCCAGCAACCATTCGCTGCGTGTGTAGCCGTACTCAGCCAGCATTTCTTCCATAGCGGCATCAAGGATGTAGGGTTGCACGCCGTTGGCTTCGCCTGCATCCGTCACGGTAGCGGGCTGGCCGATCATGTAGCTGTCGAATGCGAAACCTTCGTCCACATATTCATAGCCCCAGAACCACTGGTAGCCTGTTACTTTGATGTTGATGTCTGCCTCTGGGATAACTTGTTGCTTGAACAAGACAGGCAGTGAGAACGCGCCGATGAAGACCAAAACGATGATTGGCACAACGGTCCACGCAACTTCCAAAGGTGAGTTATGTGTGAATGTCGCAGGCTCGGGGTTGCGACGGCGGTTGTAGCGCACAGCGACTGCCACCAGCAAACCAGTTACGAAAAGCACGATAACCGCGATGATCACGTTGATCATACCGTCCAACCACTGAAGATCCCGCGCAAGTTCTGTTGCTGCGAATTGAAAGCCTGTGCCGCCCTCAACCGGTGCGCCGCGCACTACTTCTGAGTCCTGAGCCAATGCTGGCCCTGCCACGAACGCGGCAAAAGAGGCCGCCATGAAGGTCGAAAAACGCATTATATCTGCTTCCCGTTGTCTTAAGACGGTCTGTCCCGTCTGGTCCACTTCCACGCGTCAGCTACCGATCACATGGAATCCAATTGTATTCTGAGCGCTTAAAACCATATCCTGAATACAATCTCAAGATTTCGCGTTGCGGCAAACGGACGCTTTTTTGACCCAGATCAAATATTTCACACGTAGGGATACTTATGACTAACGCGCCTTTTCGCCCTTTTGAAACAGCTTTAGACGCAAATGCAGCGCTTTCACAGCTGCAAACAGCTACCGCAGGTGCCGATGACGGCGAACTTTTTCTCGAACGCTCCCGCACTGAATCCATCGTTTTTGATGACGGCCGCGTGAAGAATGCCTCCTACAATGGCTCAGAGGGATTCGGGTTGCGCGCTGTGCGCGGCGAGGTGGCAGGCTATGCGCATAGTTCTGAAATCTCTGAGGGTGCCATAGCGCGCTGCGTTGAAACCGCCCGCTTGGCCGTTGGTGAAGGCGGTGGCGTATTGGCCGACGCACCCGCAGGGACCAACAAAAAACTCTACACGGATGAAAACCCGCTCGACGGGATCGCGTTTGCGGCAAAAGTAGACACGCTGGCCGAGATTGACGCCTTTGCCCGCGCTCTTGATCCCCGCATCGTACAAGTCAGCGCAACTCTGTCGGCCTCGTTTCAAGAAGTTGAGATCATGCGCCCTGATGGGGCCATCACACGTGATGCCCGCCCCATGGCACGGCTCAACATCTCGGTGATCGTAGAAGACCAAGGGCGCCGCGAAAGCGGCGGTGTTGGCGGCGGCGGGCGCTATCTTATGGACGGGCTTATTGATCCGAACCACTGGCAACCGATGGTTCGTGAGGCGTTACGCGTTGCTCTAATCAACCTTGATGCAGTGCCCGCACCCGCTGGCATTATGGATGTGGTTCTGGGTAACGGCTGGCCAGGGATCTTGCTTCATGAGGCCGTGGGCCACGGACTTGAAGGGGACTTCAACCGCAAAGGTGCCTCTGCTTTTGCGGGGCTCATGGGCCAACAAATCGCGGCGAAAGGCGTGACAGTACTTGATGACGGCACCATCCCTGATCGTCGCGGCTCAATCACCGTTGATGATGAAGGCACGCCATCAGCCAAGAACGTACTCATCGATGACGGCATTCTGGTCGGCTACATGCAAGACCGCCAAAACGCCCGCTTGATGGGGGTTGAACCCACGGGCAACGGTCGCCGTCAATCGCATGCACATATCCCCATGCCGCGAATGACCAACACCTATATGCTGGGCGGCGATACGGCCCCCGGGGATTTGGTGGCAGACCTTAAAGACGGCATTTATGCGGTGGGCTTTGGCGGCGGCCAGGTAGACATTACGAACGGCAAATTTGTTTTCTCATGTACCGAAGCCTACCGCGTGCGAAACGGCATTGTGGGCGAGGCTGTCAAAGGTGCGACCCTTATTGGCGACGGCGCAACCGCAATGAAACAAATTCGCGGCATCGGTAATGACATGGCCCTTGATCCGGGCATGGGCTCTTGCGGCAAACAGGGCCAATGGGTGCCCGTAGGTGTGGGACAGCCCAGCTTGATGATTGGCGGCCTGACGGTGGGCGGGTCGGCCACACAAGCGGACATATGCGGCACAATGTGACCTACACAACCTTAAGGCGAGTAATACTCCGTTAACCCGTTCGCGGTAGATGTGATTCTGTAAGCTGACGGAGCCACGGATGAACGAAGACACCCCTTCTTCCACTCACCCCCTACTCCCACCCACCACGGAAGAACATCGCATCGCGTGGCTCCGTCTCTTACGCTCTCGTCGGGTTGGTATTGCCACGTTCTACCGGCTAATGGGCGAACATGGTGATGCGCAAACTGCGCTCGACGCGCTTCCTGATATCGCTGGTGCAGCTGGAGTACGTGGATACGTTGCGTGCCCCAAACAAGTAGTACTTGCCGAAATTGCTGCAGCCAAGCGCGCAGGGGCAACATTGCTTACCGTAGCAGACGCCGCCTACCCCGCGCACCTTAAAGCTATCACCGATGCGCCGCCGGTTCTTTGGGCCTTGGGCAACTTAGATGCGCTTCAAACCCCCTGTGTCGCCATGGTTGGATCGCGAAACGCGTCTTCGCTTGGGGTGCGTCTTGCCTCAAAAATTGCAGGCGAGTTGGTTGAAGCCGGCATCACAATTGTCTCAGGACTTGCGCGCGGGATTGATACTGCCGCCCACCAAAGTGCCCTTGATGCGGGCAGCCGCCAATCAGGCGGACAAACCATTGCCGTCCAAGCGGGCGGCGTTGACTATATATACCCAACCGAAAACGCGCAGCTTCACCACGATATTGCCATGCGCGGTCTGCGACTCTCTGAAATGCCAATGGGCCTTGGGCCAACCGCACGCCATTTTCCACGCCGCAACCGTATCATCAGCGGCTTGGCGCAGGCCGTAATCGTGGTTGAGGCCGCCGCGAAGTCCGGCAGCTTGATCACCGCCCGCAACGCCGCCGATCAAGGCCGCGATGTTTTGGCCGTGCCCGGTCACCCCTTTGATGCACGCGCGTCTGGCTGCAACATTTTACTGCGTGATGGGGCTACTTTAATTCGTAACGCCGCCGATATGTTAGAAGTCCTTGGTGCGCAGCAGACGGCACCGCAACCGCAAACTAGAAGTGCGGAAAATAGTCTCACACTGACAAACTCAGCCACGTCACACACGCGCGTCAGCACCGCATTAACGCCCAAACCAACGACGCAAGATTTGCATGCTCAAATCCTGTCACGGCTCGGACCAACCCCTGCCGCACAAGACCAAATAACCCGCGATGTCGCATACAGTCAAAACCATCACGATCCAGCTCAGATCGGCGCAGCCCTGCTGGAGCTTGAGATCGAGGGTCATATCATCCGTCACCATGGGGGAATGATATCTACGCCGCCTGACCGGCTATAAATACCGCAAACCACGCGCCTGTTCATGTGATGTTAACGTTAGGTTACCCTTGTATGAATATGGTCAAACAGCACCCATGTACGAGTTGTGTTGACAAGCACCCCCTCACCACCACATCTACGTGCGAACTTAATTTCCCTTCCGAGTCGTTAGGACCATCATGCCAGTTGTTGTTGTAGAGAGCCCCGCAAAAGCGAAAACCATCAACAGCTATCTGGGGAGCAACTACACCGTTTTGGCCAGTTACGGCCACGTGCGCGACCTGCCGCCCAAGGACGGTTCCGTTGACCCGGAGAACAATTTTGAGATGCAGTGGGAAGTCGCAAGCGCGTCCAAAAAACACGTCAAAGCGATCGCTGACGCGCTCAAAGATGATCCCAACTTGATACTTGCAACCGACCCCGACCGCGAAGGTGAAGCGATCTCTTGGCACCTTGAGGAAGCCCTGCGCAAACGCAAGATCCTCAAGAAAGATACCCCGGTTAGTCGCGTCGTGTTCAACGCAATCACCAAAACCGCCGTCACCGAAGCAATGCAAAACCCACGCCAAGTTGACACGGAATTGGTCGAAGCATACCTCGCCCGTCGTGCTCTTGATTATCTGGTGGGCTTCAAACTGTCGCCCGTATTGTGGCGCCGCTTGCCCGGTGCAAAATCTGCGGGCCGCGTCCAATCAGTCACCCTGCGGCTGATCGTCGAGCGCGAGATGGAGATCGAGGTCTTCAAGAACCGCGAATATTGGTCAGTCAAAGCCCTACTTGAGACACCGCGTGGAAAATCAGTCGAAGCGCGCCTTACGGTTCTGGCGGGTAAGAAGCTTGATAAATTCGACATTGAAAACGCAACACAGGCCGAATTGGCCCAACAAGCGATCAACAGCCGCGATATCTCGGTCAAGTCGGTTGAGGCCAAACCTACAAGCCGCAACCCCTCTGCCCCGTTTATGACATCGACCCTGCAACAAGAAGCCAGCCGTAAGTTTGGTATGGGCGCACGGCAAACCATGAACGCCGCTCAGCGTCTCTATGAAGCGGGTCTCATCACCTACATGCGGACCGACGGCATCGACATGGCGCCCGAAGCGGTTCACGAAGCCCGCGCGGCGATCAAGACCAAGTTCGGCGAAGATTTCGTCCCTGCGTCTCCGCGTATGTACAAAAACAAAGCCAAGAACGCGCAGGAAGCGCACGAATGTATCCGCCCCACGGACATGATGCGCAGCGCGGACGACATCAAAGTGACCGAAGCAGATCAGCGCAAGCTGTATGACCTGATCTACAAACGGACCATCGCCAGTCAAATGTCTGCCGCCCGAATGGAACGCACAACCGTTGATTTTGGCAGTGCCGATGGTCAGGTCGAGTTGCGCGCTACTGGGCAGGTTGTGATCTTCGAAGGCTTCTTGAAAGTCTATGAAGAAGGCCGAGACGACGACGCTGTCGTGGATGATGACGACAAGCGCCTACCCCAAGTGAACGAAGGCGAAGCGATGGCGAAAGCCTCCGTCACCCCTGAGCAGCACTTCACGCAACCCCCGCCGCGTTACACTGAGGCAACACTGGTCAAGCGGATGGAAGAGTTGGGCATTGGCCGCCCCTCAACATACGCGTCGATCGTGACAACCATTCAGGACCGCGAATACGTGCGCAAAGACAAGAACCGCCTTTTCCCTGAGGACAAAGGCCGCTTGGTCACTGCGTTTCTGACAAATTACTTCCGCAAATATGTAGGCTATGACTACACCGCGTCTCTTGAAGAACAGCTCGATCACGTCAGCGCAGGCGAGGCAGACTACAAAAAGCTGCTCGATACATTTTGGCGCGACTTCAAAGCGACGATCGATGAGGCGATGGACAACTCGATCACGGATGTGCTGGAGAAAATCAACGACGTCCTTGCACCGCATATCTTCCCCGACGAAGGCGACGGCAAAGACCCACGTCTATGTCCTAATTGTGAACAAGGCCGCTTATCCATGCGCACCGCACGGGCCGGTGGTGCGTTTATCGGCTGTTCACGCTACCCTGAATGCAAATACACCCGCCCCTTCGGCCCACCGGACCCCGAGGCAGAAGCAAGTGCTATCCCCCCTGAAGGTAAACTGTTGGGTGAAGACGCGGGCGATAACATCTGGATCCACAAAGGACGCTTTGGCCCCTACGCACAACGCGGCGAAGTGACAGACGACAACAAAAAACCACCGCGCCAATCTGTGCCCAAAGAATGGAAGCCAGAGGAGTTGGACCTTGCAACAACGGTCAAACTGCTTGCCCTGCCCCGCTTGATCGGCCCGCACCCTGAAGATGGCGTGAACGTATGGGCCAATATTGGCCGCTACGGACCGTACCTCAAACACGCCGAAACAACTTCGGACCGTGGCGGGACCAATGCCAACCTTGAGGGTCTTGATGAGGTTTGGGAAGTTGGCATGAACCGCGCTGTTCAACTGTTAGCCGAAAAAGTTGCCAGCCGCGGAGGACGTGGCGCGCCAGCCAAAGTCCTAAAAGATTTAGGCGAGCACCCCGATGGCGGAAACATCTCAATCCGCGAGGGTAAATACGGTCCCTACATCAAGTGGGAAAAAGTAAACGCGACCATCCCCAAAGAGACCAACGCCGAAGATGTGAACATCGATATGGCGCTTGAGTGGATTGCAGAAAAAGAGGCTAAAAAAGGCACGAAGAAACGCGCGCCTGCAAAAAAGAAAGCCCCGGCGAAGAAGGCTGCTGCGAAAAAACCTGCCGCCAAAAAGAAAGCAGCCCCTAAAAAGTAATTGAAAGCCGCCAGCCTGACTTCGGGTTTGGCGGCTTCAATTTGTCTGGTGTTCGCGAAGTCAGGTGTTTCTGCCACTTCAATTCATTTCTTTGTTGCTTTTATGAACTACGCACCTTCGATAACTAAACTCCTTACCCCAAATTGCAACCGGTTGCAATTTATGCTGCAAGTGCATTGACTCTCTGCCGCTGGACGCTCTTTATAAGATGGAAATTTAGAGGGCGGTTTGATGAAGAAAATCTATCCAGACGCGGCGAGTGCTCTTGAGGGTGTTTTGCGCGACGGCATGTTTATTGCGGCCGGCGGATTCGGGCTGTGCGGCATTCCCGAGTTGCTGTTGCAAGCGATCAAGGAGGCGGGCACCAAGGATTTGACCTTTGCATCCAACAACGCCGGCGTCGATGATTTTGGCATCGGGATTTTGCTGCAAACCCGTCAGGTCAAGAAAATGATCTCGTCCTACGTTGGTGAGAACGCCGAGTTTATGCGCCAATACCTGTCCGGCGAGTTGGAGTTGGAATTTAACCCCCAAGGCACTTTGGCTGAACGGATGCGCGCGGGCGGCTGCGGCATCCCCGGATTTTACACCAAAACTGGCGTGGGCACCGTGATTGCAGAAGGAAAAGACCACCGCGATTTTGGCGGCGAAACCTATATCATGGAGGAAGGCATTTTTGCCGATCTATCCATCGTGAAGGCATGGAAAGCTGATGAGACCGGCAATGCGATATTCCGCAAAACAGCGCGCAACTTTAATCCGCCAGCGGCTATGTGTGGCAAGATGTGTGTGCTGGAAGTGGAAGAGATTGTGCCCGTCGGCAGCCTTGACCCCGACCATATCCACCTTCCCGGCATTTACGTGCACCGCTTGATCCAAGGCGAGCATGAAAAGCGGATTGAGCAACGAACCGTGAGGAGCGCCTAACATGTGGGATCGCAATCAAATGGCTGCACGCGCAGCGCTTGAACTTGAAGACGGCACGTATGTGAACCTCGGGATCGGCATTCCGACTTTGGTGCCGAATTTTATTCCTGAGGGCGTTGAGGTGACGCTGCAATCGGAAAATGGCATGCTTGGTATGGGCGCTTTCCCGACCGAGGACGCAGTTGACGCCGACTTAATCAACGCAGGCAAGCAGACCATTACAGAGCTGCCCAACACCGTCTACTTTGACAGCGCTACTTCCTTCGGAATGATCCGCGGCGGCAAGATTGCTATGGCCATTCTGGGCGCCATGGAGGTGGATGAGAACGGTGATCTGGCGAACTGGATGATCCCGGGTAAGCTGGTCAAAGGCATGGGCGGCGCGATGGATCTGGTGGCTGGTGTGGGCCGTGTTGTGGTGGTCATGGATCACACCAACAAACACGGCGACAGCAAGCTGCTTAAGAAATGCACACTGCCTTTAACGGGCCAAGCGGTGGTAGACCGCATCATCACCAACTTGGGTGTTTTGGACGTGGTAGAGGGCGGTCTGCGGATTGTTGAGACCGCCGAAGGCGTGAGCGAGGAACAACTACGCGCTGCAACACAAGCCACGATTGTTTAACGGTGTCAGATCGCCGGTCCTGTTAGAGGCGGACGTATCTAGCCAGAAAAATGGGCGCGCCAGTGGTGCGCCCTTTGTCGTTAACGCGGGTTAGCGCCGCTCACTTTGCCAGACAACCCGATCAAGCCCTACAAACCGCCGCATACGATCAAGTTCGGCATCAAGCTTTGCAAACCTGCTTTGCGGCCATGCCCGCCGCTCGGGCCAAAAGTTCAGCACGTTCAAGACACCTGACTTACGATCCGCCTTAACCTCAATCCGCCCGACAAAATTACGCCCCTCAAGAAGTGGGAAAACATAATAGCCCCACACCCGCTTAGCCGCAGGAACGAACATCTCAACGCGGTACTCAAAACCAAAAAGTCGCGCAAGGCGCGCGCGCTCGCGGATGGCCGGATCAAACGGATTTAGGATGCGCAAACGGCTAGTCGGTTTTCCAAGCGCCATAAGGCGTTCTTCTATATCAGCAGGCGCCCAAGCGGGAAGCCACGCGCCTGATGCAGACTGCACTTCGACCGGACACAACATGGCCGCGTTGCGCTTAACCCACTGCGCGACCTCGGCACCTGTGGCCGCTTCCCAAAACCGTTGAATATCACCTGATGTGCCAAACCCAAGATGCCCAAGTGCTTTATGACACAGCATGTCCAACTGCTCTTCATCGCCGATTTCGACATCTCGCAAAGCCGCAGGGAAAATCCGCTCAGCAAGGTCATAATACTTGGTAAAGTTTACGCGGTGGCTAGTGGCCAACTCACCCGCGTACCACATGTAATCCAGCGCAAGTTTATGAGGCGGGCGCGCCCACATCTGTTTCTGCCCCGTCACTTTGGTATCAAACGCGTGAGTTGAGAGCGGGCCTTCGCGCGCAATCCGCTCTTTAATTTGCGCTCGTACGACTGCGTCAGGCAAATTTCGCGCCCACCCTGCACGGTCCCACTGGGCCTTTTTGCGGCGAAACTGTCGTTGCCAAATGGGCAGAGTTTCAATGGGCAAAAGCGAAGCATCATGGGTGAAATGTTCAAAGAGCTGCCCACCTTGAGCCAAGGCATCATCAAGCATGTGTTCGCGGTAATTCTGATTACGGCTCCACACGATATGGTGATGTGCGCGGGCAACCACTTGGATCGTGTCAAGCTGCACGAAACCTAACCGCGCAACAATTCCCATTACATCAAGCGGCCCAGTAGGCGCATCCGCAAGACCGTTTTGCGCCAACCAAAGATCTCGGGCGGTTGTGTTTGAGATGCGCAACGGGGTGGTCACAATGAGGTAAAGGCCTTGTATCAAACGGGCCTTAACACTGCGCCTTCGCAATATAGTTGTCCAGTGCACACAAACGGCTTAGCGGCGGCAGAGATGCCCACATCGCCAGACAAATGAACAACCTGACTACGCCGCTAAAGCCACCACGAACCGCAGTTAAAAACTGTTTCGATTTACGCTACAGTTTCACATTGATGCCCCAATTACAGCCTAGTCAAAGGTCCATGGAAATGACGCGCCCCTCTTCTTCTGTGCTACGCAGCACAACCACGCCACAACGGCGCGTGCGCGACTTGGCTGTGTTGGCTGCGCTCTTTGCACTGATGGTGATGGGCTTGGCAGGGCTTGCCGCCGCAACAGGCTGGGCCGAAACATGGGCACAAATAAGAGCACTTAGTTTCGCACAACTCGGCGTTCTACTTGGGTTAAGCTTGGTAAATTATCTCTTTCGCGCACTACGCTGGCATCTGTTTGCGCGCACCTTGGGGCTGCCGACAAAACTGATGCAAGACGTGCGGCATTTTCTTGGTGGCTTTGCCATGACAGTCACACCCGCCCGCGTTGGTGAATTAGTACGAATGCGTTGGCTCCGGCGCGAAACGGGATGGAATTTTGAGCGTACAGCACCGCTTGTCTTGGTCGACAGAGCGTCTGATCTTGGGGCAATGGCCCTCATTTTGGGCGCTGCTGTCGCGCTATCCACCGGCAGCATCAAAGGTGCAATTCCGGTCACGTTTGTATCGTTGGCTGCTGCGGTTTTAGTCACAAGGCCGCGCCTTCTAAGCGCTTTAGTGACAACGTTTTACCACAGCACCGGCTGGCTGCCGCGCTTTTGTGTGCGTGTTAGACGTGGCGCACAGAGCCTAAGGCTGTTTACCCGTACAGGGCTTTTGCTATGTGCAGCAGCGCTTGGGGTAATTGGCTGGCTGGCCGAAGGCTACGCTTTTCATCTGCTGTTGGTTTGGATGGGGGCGGACATCGGCGTTTGGATGGCAATCGCGATCTTCGTCTTCTCTACTCTCGCGGGTGGACTTACGGGTGCACCAGGCGGCGTTGGCGGAGCAGAAGCCGCGATGATCGCACTTTTATCATTGCAAGGCGTGCCGCTTGAAACGTCCGTGCCAGCAACGTTGATCATCCGCGTCACAACTCTTTGGTTCGCGATTACCATTGGCCTTTTGGTGTTTCCAGTCGCTGAACGAATGTCGATGAAAGTTAATCATGCTTAAAACCAAAAACATCACTGGTTGGGGGCGCGCGCTTAGCGCAGAGGTTTCACTCGCCCGCCCCGAACGCATCAGCCAGATCACCGCGGAACGCCCCGCCATCGGAAATTGCCGTAGCTACGGTGACGCGTCTTTGAACGACGCGGGCCAAGCGAGCATCATGACCCGGCTTGATCGGATCCTTGATTTTGATCTGGAAACAGGTGTTCTTGAAGTGGAAGCCGGCATTTGCATAGGCGAGCTTGCACGTATTTTCGCGCCCCAAGGATGGCTTCCGGCGGTGATGCCGGGCACCGGCTTTGCCACAGTTGGCGGTGCAATCGCGATGGATGTGCACGGCAAGAACCACCATATCATGGGCAGCTTTGGCCAGCATGTTCTTGAGATAACTTTGCACCAAAACGGCGGCACCAAAACAGTAAAACCGTCCACTGCGCTTTTCAAAGCGACTGTTGGCGGGCTGGGTCAAACCGGCGTAATCGTAAGTGCAAAGCTACAACTTCTGGCGTGTCGCGGGGACGTGATGTTGGTCACAGAACGGCGGATGGACAATTGGGAAATGTTTCTCGAAGCCCTTGATACATCTCAGGCGCCTTACACAGTTGGCTGGATCGACGCGACAGCAAAGGGTGCCACTTTGGGGCGCGGCATCATTGAAGAAGGCGAAACGGGTCCTGGCCTTGTGCCAAAAGCTGCTAAATCAAAAGCCGTGCCTTTCAACGCGCCGCACTGGGCGCTAAGCAGGCCGATCGTAAAACTGTTCAACGCAGCCTATTTCAAACGTGTGCCCGATATGGGCCGCACCAGTGTAAAACCGATCCAAGAGTTTTTCTTCCCGCTCGATAAAATCCACGACTGGAACAAGCTGTATGGCAAGCGCGGATTTCACCAATTTCAATGCGTTATGCCCATAGAAAATGCCCCCGCATTGCGCGATATGTTAGAGGTTATTGCCCAAAGTGGTCTGGCATCGCCCTTGGCCGTGCTCAAACGAATGGGCGAAGGACGCGCGGGCTTTATGAGTTTCCCGATGGAAGGCTACACCCTTGCGATTGATTTTCCGAACCGCGCCGCAGCACGCGCGTTGATCGAAAAACTTGAGGCGATGACCCTTGCGGCAAAAGGGCGAATTTATCTGGCCAAAGATGCGCTGAGCACGCCTGAAGCTGTTCAGCAAATGTACCCCGAGCACAACGTCTGGCAAACCCAAGTGGAAAAGGCAGACCCTGACGGCAATCTGGTGACGGATCTTATCCGCCGATTGAACCTGAGGAAACAGTAGCATGGACGAAACATGGATAATCTTGGGCGCCACAAGCAGCATGGCGCGAGCACTAGCGCGAGCATTGGCTGCGCGCGGCGCCACGTTGATCCTTGCGGGGCGTGATCTGAACGACATGAAAGCAACCGCTGCTGATTGCAGAGCGCGCGGCGCGGCAGACGCTCATGTCATCCGCTTTGACGCGCGAAAACCCGCTACTTTCACCGCAATCTTAGAGCTGGCCGAGGCACAATCAGGTGTGTTGAACGCAGCCGTTTTTGTTGGCTCCATGCCGCCTCAGTCCGAGATCAGCGCACAACCACAGTTGATCCAAGGCGTGGTCACTGACAGCTTTACAGGACCGGCCGAATTCCTTGAATTACTCGCCCCTATCCTTGAGGCGCGCAGCAGTGGCACGGTTGTTGGCGTGGGCAGCGTAGCTGGCGACCGCGGACGTATCGGCAACTATGCCTATGGCGCGGCGAAAGCAGGGTTTCATACCTATATGTCGGGCTTGCGCAACAGGCTCACGCGGGCGGGCGGTCATGCGGTCACAGTTAAGCCTGGGTTTATCGACACAGCCATGACATGGGGCCTTGAGGGAATGTTCCTTGTCGCTAGTCCCGATGATGTGGCGCGCGATATCTTGCAGGGCGTAGAGCGCAAAAGGAACGTGGTCTACACGCCGTTTTTCTGGCGGTACATTATGCGGATCATCAAATCTGTGCCGGAACCAGTCTTCAAGAAGTTGTCGATTTAACGGTCAACCCCCGAACAACATCTGAAATATACCCGCAGCGTAATACATCATTGAAATGACGATCAACATGATGCCCACCCCCATCTTGTCGCGTAGCGCAAAGACGATGGGGTCATAATCCATTTTTCCAAGCCAACCGATTTTCACCATCCGGTACAGCCAGATATAGATCGGCACCAAAGCTAACCACAAAAGCCACTGTGTCGGATAAAGTGCAACGGCCTGTGGCGACAGGGTGTAGCGCCAAAAAACCACTAATGCCCCCACCACCCCGAGGGCCGCCACGTTCAACAGATCCGGCCGATCCACTTTGGCATATCCGCGTCCGGGTAACCGCGCGTCCGTGTTTGCTTTGGCCAATTCCGTCATCCGCTTGACGCAGCCCAAAGTGATGAAAACCGGAAAGATAAAGATCAGCATGTAGATCGATGCCTCAACACCGCTTGCCGCAGCACCCGCAATGACACGCAATGCGTAAAGCGTGCCCAAAACGGCAATGTCGACCCACCGCATTCGCTTGAGCTTCAGCGAATATGCCAATGAGAGGGTCATGTAGATCGCGATGACTGCCAGAAACTCCGTACTCAGAACGGATGCCAAGCCAACGGCAAAGGCGCCCAAAGCGACACACAGCAGCATGCCCGATTTGATCGACACAGCCCCCGACGCAAAAGGGCGGTTGCACTTTGTTTCGTGAAGACGGTCGGCCTCCAAATCCAACAAATCGTTCACGATATAGATACAACTTGCCGCCGCTGAAAACGCGACAAGACCAAGCAAAGTGAGCCAGATCGATCCAAACGAAAAATCATGCGCCGCCAGCATGGGCAAAAACAAAAGTACGTTCTTTACATATTGGTGAGGCCGCATCGCGCGCAACCAATCACGCGGGTTTTGCTCTGTAGTGATCTCCTGCACGTCACGATCCAGATCACGTAAATGCGCCACTGAAGCCTTATCCCCAACCACAATAGCCCGGTCCGCAGCTTTCCAAATCGGGATATCAGCCGGCTCGTTTCCCGCGTAGTCAAAGCCCCCCTCACCAAAAGCATCGACCAAAGCATCGCGCTTTGCCTCGCCCTTAAGGTTGACGACACCGTCACTGGCAAAGACGCGTTCGCTTAGCCCGTGATCCTGTGCAAGGCGGCTTACTTGAGACAAATCAGATGCGGACGCCAAAACCACCTCACGGCCCTCGGCCAAGGCCTCATCCGCGAGCGCCTTTACCTGTGGCTGCGATGGCAAAAGGTCAGTTCTTATTTCGGCAACCTGCGCCAGCTTTGCTTTCAGGACCGCGGGCCGCGTAAAGTGCCGTGCGCTAAGCTTTATTACCGCTATTGGGTCTTTCCCAAGTCCCGCCCAAAACGCCTCAAACAACATATCAGATTTGATAAACGTACCATCAATGTCGAGGACAAGTGGTTTGGGATCCGGCATTGGTTAACTTCCTTTAACAATAAACACACAGCCATCGCTGGCCAACTGGGGCGGGGTCCTACACAGCCCGCGCGCCACGGACCATGCCATAAGAACTTTCGGGACGTAAGTTCTGGTTTCAGCAAACGGGGGCACGCCGCCATGCTCGCGAACAGCCCCTTCCCCTGCATTGTAGGCGGCCAAAACTAACAAAGGGTCACCGTCAAACTGGCCCATCAACCAGTCCAAATAAGCCACGCCGCCGTTGATGTTTTGTGCGGCATCAAATGGATCGGCCACACCAAACCGGTCGGCAGTGGCGGGAATAAGCTGCATCAATCCCTGGGCTCCCGCACTGCTTTGCGCGGCAATATTGCCTGAGGATTCTGCATGGATTACTGCCAAAACGAGCGCGGGTGATACACGTGTCCCCACTGTTGCGCGCAAGATATCGATGTTGTGTGTGCTTGCGATGTTTTGCAAATCAGCAAGGCGCGGAGCAATCAGCGGGTTGGCTGCGGTGGTCTGTATGTGGTTAACCGCCCCCTCAATCCGGCCTGCGCTGGCCGATCCAATATCCGGTGAGATTTGTGACCAAAACCAATTAGCTTGATCTTGGGGCGCTGAAGCGGGTTGTGAGACAGACGCTGGATCAGGCTCACCCGTCTTAGGGCCAATCTGCACAGTGACCCGCGGGCCTTACGACGTGCTGGGCGGCTTTACGCGTTTAAAGGTGAAATCCGGAAACGGCTTTGGCGCGTCTGCACCCGCTGGGCCACACATCGCAAAAAGACAACACACCAAAGAGATGATCATCCGCTTCATGCGGCATTACTCTCACCAATAACTACTTTTATTTTATGATTGTTAATCACTCCACTCTAGACAGGCCAGAATTATCTCTTGAATTGCCTAAGGCGAGGACTGCGAACAATAGCAAACTTTGATGTCTAAATATTTATCCGATTAATAATTCGTTTACTTTCAATCGCTTAAGTATCGAAAGATACCATTTTAAGTGCCTTCTCGAAAATACTCCAAAGCTGCCCAATTTCTGCCCCATACCAGCGACCATAAGAGGATATCCAAAGCGGAACGGGGTGCTGGAACCACCCACAACAGCGGGCCGATCTGGTTAGAAACAAATTTTTGAGTGATCCTTTTGGAGGGACGTAATTATGAAACTTTTCGCACAAATCAAAAACTTCCGTAACGATGAAGACGGCGCTGTAACAGTTGACTGGGTTGTTCTGACAGCCGCCATCGTGGGTCTGGGTCTGGCAATCATGGTATCTGTTGGTAACTCAACAGAAACACTCGCGAACAAAATCTCAAGCAAGTTGGCTACACAAACAACCGGCTTCACAGGCCTGGGTTCGTAAGAGCCGCCTGATCAAAGTGTGATCCAAAAGGGTCAAAGGGGGCCGCTTTTTGTAAGGGGCCCCCGTTTTTGTAGTTTGGTGAAAAAAGCCTCAAAGCACGTTTAGCATGAGCCGCATAGTTCACCATTAAGTGCCCAGTTTCGAGATTGCTGACGTATTAACGATTTCTGCACTCTACACAGGTATCCGGAGATCAAGATGTTACATCGCATTCAGCAGTTTTGTCACGAAGAAGACGGCGCGATCACAGTCGATTGGGTGGTTCTGACCGCTGGCATCGCATCACTCGCGGTCGCGGTTTTGGTACTGGTTGGCACGGAAACCGAAGACCTTGCCACTTCCATAGGCACCGAAGTTAAAAACGTCCCACTGGTGATTTTCGACTGAGTAAGCAGGCGGGCGAAGCTACGGGTTTTTGGCCCAATTAAGAAAGGACGACGTAATGCGCTTGGTATTTGCACTGGTACTTTTGCTTGGCATCGGGCTGGCCGCGATGGCTGTGCATTTCACAAATGGCTACGTCAGTGAGCAGCGCGCAGAACTTGAAGCACAACGCGCAGCCGCCTCGCAAGTTGTCGAAACAACCGAAGTTTTCATTACGACCAGAGCGATCCGCTACGGAGAGCCCATGACCGAGAACGACATGACATCGGTGTTGTGGCCCAGTAACGCGGTTCCGGAAGGAGCGTTTACAAGCGGTAAAGATATTTTCCCTCAAGGCCTTAGCGTCCGACGTATCGCGTTACGCGCGATGGAGCGCGGAGAGGCAGTGCTTGAAGTCAAAGTAAGCGAGCCCGGCGCAGATGCTGGCATCACATCACGCCTGAAGCCGGGTATGCGCGCCTTCGCGATCAACGTGAACGAGCAATCGGGCGTTTCTGGCTTCTTAAGGCCGCGCGACCGCGTTGATGTGTATTGGACCGGCACGGTGGAAGTGAATAACCGCGCACAACGCATCACCCGACTTATCAACACCGGTCTTGAGCTGATCGCGATTGACCAATCCGCCGATATTGACCGCAGCGGCGCGCAAGTTGCCGGCACAGTCACTGTTGAAGTGACCCCACAACAAGTGGCGATCTTGACCCAAGCACAGGCGACAGGCTCTTTGTCCCTGTCATTAGTCGGCAACGACGATACATCAGGAATTGCGACGTTTGAGGTTGATCAAAACAAAATGCTTGGCATCGAGGTGACTGAGCAGGTCGCAGCCCCACAACGTGCGCCAGAGCGGGTCTGCACGATCAAAACACGCAAAGGCGCCGACGTTGTGGAAATCCCAATCCCCTGCTCGGACTAAGCTGCGTCTGCCACATCTTCGGTGGTGGCAGGCCCAACAGGCAAAAGCGAAGCCGTGATATGATTCTTGCCAAGAAAGGCGAAATACTGCTAAACTTGTAAAAAAGGGGCGCAGACCTCTGTAGCAGTGCGTGACATTTTATGAGGCAGTCACAATGAAAACGTTATCTTTGGTTAAGGCCGCACTCACAAGTGCGGTGCTTGTTGTTTGCTCAGTACCTTCTGTGACATCGGCGGATGTTTTGCGAGTGTCGCGCGGCGCCCCGTCAAGTGCTCTTCAAGTACCGATGAACCGCGCCGTAGTTGTGGAAGCAGACAGCCCTTTTGCGGAACTCAGCATCGCAAACCCAAGTATTGCCGACATTTCAACGTTGTCGGACCGCACAATTTACGTGTTGGGCAAAGCACCTGGCCGCACAACATTGACACTACTTGGCGCCGATGGTCGGTTGATCACCAACGTTGATGTGCATGTGGCGCCCGATATTGCGGAGTTCAAAGAACGCCTTCGTCAGATCCTGCCCAGCGAAAAAATCGAAGTCCGCACCGCGAATGACGGCATCGTCATGTCCGGAACAGTATCCTCTATCGGCAAGCTGGAGCGCGCGCTTGAGTTGGCCGAACGATACGCACCCGAGCGTGTCTCAAACCTCATGAGCGTCGGCGGCACACAACAAGTCATGCTGAAAGTACGCTTTGCCGAAATGCAGCGCACAGTGAGCAAGTCTTTGTCCTCCTCGTTGTCGATCTCTGGCAACGTGTTGGGTGACGAGCTTGGCATCCGCGCAGGCAGCAACACGACGATCACATCAGGGAATGCCGCATCAAGCTTGGCCGGCAACTTACCCGCGGCAAACAGTAACCGTGGTGCCTCCGTCTTCGGGTTCAACGCAGGCGGGCTTGAAGTAGCATGGCTACTAGAAGCACTTGAAGAAAAGGGCGTTGTCCGAACTCTTGCAGAACCAAACCTCACAGCGCTTTCAGGTCAAGAAGCCAAGTTTTTGGCGGGCGGCGAATTTCCGGTTCCCGTAGCGCAATCCGAAGGGTCAATCTCAGTTGAGTTTAAACCTTTTGGTATCGAGCTAATCTTCACCCCCCGTGTTCTCGACGATGAAGTGATCAACCTTACGCTTAATGCTGCGGTTTCAAGCCTCGATCCGGCAAACGGTTTTAGCCAAGGCGGTTTCACGATTGACGCTTTCCGCCGCCGCGAAACATCCACAACCGTAGAAATGCGTGACGGCGAAAGCTTTGCGATCGCAGGACTTCTGCAGGACGACTTCACCGATTTGAATGGCCAAGTGCCGTGGTTGGGCGACATTCCGATCCTCGGCTCGCTCTTTCGCAGCGCCGAATACAATCGCTCCCAGTCTGAGTTGGTCATTATTGTAACGCCACATTTGGTTACACCTACGCGCGGTGAAGCACTTGCATTGCCCACAGACCGCGTCACCCTACCATCAGAGCGTGAGCTTTTTCTGAACGGCAAAGTTGTCGGCGCAAGAAAAGGCCCGGCAGCGGAAGTTGCCAAACAAGATTTTAGCGGCTCATATGGTTATGTGTTGGATTGAGAGTAAAATGGGTTTTGCCAAATCAGTAGCAGTTTTCTCGGCCGTTGCCCTTCTTGGCGCCTGTAGCGCCAACAGCACGGGCCGGTCCTCATGGAACGTCGAAGCTGGCGCGCTATTGGACGAAGGCCTGTTTGGCAACGCCACGCTTAACAACACCTTAGTACAAAACGGCGAACGCCCTGCTTTGGTAAACATGGCTGAACGTTTTGCGCGCGAAGTGCCCACCACGATAACTTTCGCCTTTAACTCCGCAACTTTGGATAGCGCATCGAAAGCCGTTTTGCGCAGGCAAGCAGACTTTATCCGTCAGTTCCCCGAGGTCCGCTTTAGCGTTTACGGACACACAGACGCCGTAGGATCGGACCGCTACAACAAAGCCCTTGGCAAGCGCCGCGCAGTGGCCGTTGTGCATTACTTGGCAAGCTTGGGCGTGAGCAGAAGCCGCCTTGAAGCGCTTGTATCATTTGGCGAAGAACAGCCGCTCGTTCTAACCCAAGGTCGCGAACGACAGAACCGCCGAACTGTGACCGAAGTTGCTGGCTTTGTCGGGACCCACCCCACTGTGCTTGACGGTAAATACGCGCGTATCATCTACCGTGAATATGTAGCCAGCGCCGTACCAGCTGAAACTGCTGCTGTTGGTTTGCTTGAGTAAAAGTTAGCTGCGTTTTTAGCGCGCGGTCCCAAAGCAGTCGTGTCCAAATTGTTCACCCGAACCACACAATAGTAGGCATTTAGCCAAATTATCGCCTTGTTTACCCTCCACAGAAAGATAATGGCGATAGATGCGTTCCGCATTTCAGCCATATGGAGCAGACGCGCGGTGCGTCATGTGGGTAGGGAACGAAACAGATGCCCGAGACACTTTTGCAGCCCGAGGCAATGGCGATTACTGCCTGCACAATCTCGCGTGACGTGCAAAATTTCGACCTACTGATAGATGACATGGAACAAGCCCTTGGTGAAAACTGGGGCGACTTGGGGTTTAGTGACGCCCTGCTCTATTTTGACCAACCCGAAGCATCCGCGTTGAAATTTGTCGCGATTGCCCTTGATGAGAATGACGAAGCCGATCTGAGCCTTGTCAGTGAAGTGATCACAGCAGCAAAGAACGCAGGGATCCAAGTCATTCTAATTGCTGAAGATTTATCACCAGTCGCGCTTCATCAATTATTGCGCCAGGGGGCCAATGACTTTGTGCCCTACCCGCTTCCCGAAGGTGAGTTGGCCGCTTCAATAGCCCGTCTGGATGCCGCACAAAACGTGCCTGAGGCTCCACAACAGCCCATGATCAGTTCTTCGCAAGCTACTTCACGTCAGGGCATGATCATCCCTGTCCACGGCTTGGGCGGCGGCGCAGGTGCCACGACATTTGCGGTAAATTTAGCATGGGAGCTGGCCACGATTGACGCCAAACCAGCGCCCCGTGTCTGCCTGATTGATCTTGATTTACAGTTTGGCAGTGCCAGCACGTATCTCGACCTTCCCCGCCGCGAAGCCGTTTATGAGCTGCTCGCTGAGACTGATACGCTCGACGGGGACACTTTGAGGCAGGCGATGCTTACGTTTCAAGATTGCCTTCATGTATTGACCGCGCCCGCAGATATTTTGCCGTTGGATTTGATTCAGCCCGATGATGTGGAGCGGCTACTTGAAACAGCGCGGCACCATTTTGACATCGCGGTGATCGACATGCCCACCACGTTGGTCAGCTGGACAGAAACTGTCCTGCAGGCCGCCGACCTCTACTTTTGCCCTATTGAGATGGAAATGCGCTCAGCGCAAAACGTGTTGCGCATGATCAAGGCGTTAAAGTCTGAAAACTTACCCTTTGAGAAATTACGCTTTGCCGTGAACCGCGCACCCAAATTTACTGACCTACAAGGAAAAGCGCGCGTCAAACGGATGGCAGAGAGCCTATCAATATCGCTTGACCTTCAGCTACCGGACGGTGGTCGCGCGGTCATGCAAGCAGGCGACCATGGTCTGCCCTTGGCGGTATCAGCCCCCAAAAACCCGCTGCGTAAAGAGATTAACAAACTTGCCCTGTCGCTTTTTGAGCTGTCGCAAAACGCACAGCACAAAGCGGCCTAGACGGAGCATATCAAATGTTTTCACGCTACAAAAAGCCATTGAAGGCGCAGCCGGTCCCAACTGCCCGAGATACTTCTGAGCAAATACCAGCGCTTCAAACAACGCTTACGCCGGAAATTGCAACCGAAGTACCGACACAAGCGCCAAAGAAAAAGATGCGCACGGTGCCTGCAAAACCCGACGACAAAGAAAAAAAGCGCCGCGAGCGAATGGGCGAGATCAAACTTCAAATCCACAAAGAACTGCTCGATAATCTTAACCTTGCAGCCCTTGAACGCGCCTCAGAGACGGATCTGAAAGCTGAAATTAGCGCGATCTCAGCAGAAACTCTGGATGATTTGGGCGTTGTTTTGAACCGCGATGATCGCGCGTCGCTCATCCAAGACCTCTACGACGAAGTGACCGGCCTTGGCCCCCTTGAAACACTTCTTAAAGACGATGACGTAAACGATATTTTGGTTAATGGGCCGCAACAGGTATTCGTTGAGCGCGATGGTAAACTAATGCTGTCGGACGTTACCTTCAAAGACGAACGGCATTTGCTACGGATCATCGACAAGATTGTCTCTGCCGTTGGGCGGCGCGTGGATGAAAGCAATCCTTACGTCGACGCGCGTCTTGCTGATGGGTCACGCTTTAACGCAATGGTCCCACCAATCGCAGTTGACGGCAGCCTGGTGTCCATTCGGAAATTCAAGCAAGATAAGTTGGCCATCGATGATTTGGTCAAGTTCGGAGCATTCACTGAAGAAATGGGCGCGTATCTTGAGGCCGCCGTATCGACGCGACTGAACATCATCGTTTCCGGTGGAACCGGCTCGGGCAAAACTACCACTTTGAACGCGTTGTCATCATTCATTGACGATGATGAACGCATCCTGACCATTGAAGATACCGCCGAGCTTCAGCTGCAGCAAACACACGTCGGGCGCATGGAAAGCCGGCCTCCTAATGTGGAAGGTCGTGGCGGTGTAAGTCAGCGTGATTGCCTTAAAAACGCACTGCGGATGCGCCCGGATCGCATTATTGTTGGTGAGACCCGCGGCGAAGAAGTGATCGACATGCTGCAGGCCATGAACACTGGCCACGACGGATCGATGACCACAATCCACGCGAACAATGCACGTGACGGTATCTCGCGACTAGAAAACATGGTGGCAATGGCGGGCATCGAGATGCCGCTCAAAGCAGTGCGCAGCCAGATTGCATCAGCGGTTAACTTGATTGTTCAGGTATCACGCTTGCAAGATGGCTCACGCCGGATGGTCTCGATCACGGAAATCACTGGCATGGAGGGCGATGTGATCTCCATGCAGGAAGTCTTTAAGTTTCAACGCCTTGGCTTGACCCCCGAGAATAAAATTATCGGCCAATTCACCGCAACAGGCGTGCGCTCGCATTTCTCAGAGCGTTTCAAACTTTGGGGTTTTGACCTGCCAACGTCCATTTATGAACCCATAAAGACAAAGTGATCTGACATGAGTTTTGATCCGGCCCTGCTTGTTTACGGTCTTATCTTCGTTGCGGTTATCGTGATCGTCGAAGGCGTCTACCTTGTGGTTTTCGGCAAATCAATCAGCCTGAACAGCCGCGTTAACCGCCGCCTTGATATGCTCAACAAAGGGCAAGGCCGCGAAGAAGTATTGGAGCAGTTGCGCAAGGAAATGGCGCAACATTCAACAACATCGTCAATCCCGCTGTATTCCATTCTGGCGGGCAAAGCCCAACGGGGTGGTATAGCCTTTAGCCCCCCACAGCTTATCGGGTTGATGGGGGTGCTTGCGGTTGTGTCGTTTATTGGTCTGTCCATCGGCACAGGTGCTGAATTGGCTGTCCGTGCGGTTGTGGCTGTGGTGATGGGCATTGGTGGCGTTTTCGTTTGGATCAACAACAAAGCTAAAAAACGCATGGCAATGATCGAAGAACAGTTGCCAGATGCTGTTGAACTGATGGTGCGGTCCTTGCGCGTGGGGCACCCTTTTGGTTCAGCATTACAGATTGTCGCGAACGAAGTGCCTGATCCACTAGGTACCGAAATTGGCGTGATCGCAGACGAAAGTACATATGGCCGCAACGTTGGCGAGGCCCTGAAAGATATGGCAGAACGTCTGGATATGCAGGATCTACGCTTTTTGGCTGTTGCCGTGACGATCCAGCAGCAATCAGGGGGCAACTTGGCCGAGGTTTTGTACGGTTTGGCCCAAGTCATCCGGTCGCGTTTTAAATTGTTTCGCCGCGTGAAAGCGATCACCGCCGAAGCAAAATGGTCCGGCATGTTTTTGTCGTGCTTTCCTTTTGGCGCGCTCATTTTGATCAATTTAATCCGGCCCGATTATTACGATGAGGTCAAAGATACGGCCGTGTTCATTCCTGCGTGTCTGGTCGTTGCCGGATTTCTTGTGGCCAACGTCATCGTCATGCGCACCCTCGTGAACATTAAAGTCTAGGAAACGCATCATGCTCGAAACGCTGCTCAACACGATCCAAACCACTCTTGGCCCGCTTGGTCCGGTTATCATGATAGGCGCGCTCGGGCTGGTGCTGATCTTGGTCGCACTGTCGTTCTTGTTCAAGCGCGAAGCCGATCCGCTGAGCAAACTGAAAGACCAAGCCAAGCGCGACGCTCAGCGCATTTCAACTGCACCCTCTTTGCGTCACCAAGACAAAGCAGGCGACAAGCTGAACAAATACGCCGATTTTCTTGAACCCCAAAGCGAAGAGGAATTCAGCGCAGTTCGCCTGAAACTGATGCAGGCAGGGTATTATTCCAAAAATGCCGTACGCACGTTCCACTTTATGCAATTTGCTCTTGGGCTAAGCGGTTTGGCGATTGGCGCTGTCTATGCGCTATTTCGTGCGACCGTCGCAGACCCCAGCACCGAGGCCAGCATTATGATGGTCATGATCCCCGGCGGCGTTGGATATATGTTGCCTAAATATTGGGTCACCAAGCGGCAGCAAACACGCCAAGAAGAAATCACAAATGGCTTTCCAGACGCGCTTGATCTGATGCTTGTGTGTGTCGAAGCGGGGCAATCGTTGGATCAATCTATCAACCGCGTTTCAATTGAAATGCGTAGCGGCGCACCTGCGTTAGCCCATGAATTTGAGACAGTTGCCTATGAAATGAAGGCGGGTAAAGATAAGATTTATGTTCTCAAAGACTTGGCCGAGCGCGCGGGCGTTGTCGACATTTCCAGCTTTGTCACGGTGCTTATCCAGTCCGCCACGTTCGGGACCTCCATCGCAGAGGCGTTGCGGGTATTCTCGGCTGAGATGCGCGACAAGCGCGTCATGCGGGCCGAGGAAAAAGCAAATACCTTGCCTACCAAGATGACACTCGCCACTATGATGCTGACCGTGCCGCCACTTTTGATCATTATGATTGGGCCATCGGTACACGGGGTCATGACGATGATGAATTCAGGCGCTCTTTAAACGCGTCGGTAAAGGGAGCCAGCACATGCGAGCAAGCACGGCTAACACGGCCTTTGCCATCCTGTGCATCGGCGTTTTACTCTCCTGTACGCCCGCTCGTGACCCACAAAACCCCTATGCACCGGGCATCGCAGGTGAAAGTAATGTTGACGGGCTGATCGTTGGGCACAGACTTATGGCGGCGGGCGAATATGAACTGGCGTTGCGGGCCTACACGCGGGCTGCCGGCACAAACGGGCTGAACGCAGATGTCCTTTCCGCCGTGGGGTCTGCCAATCTGCGACTTGGCCGTTTGGGTCAAGCAGAGCGCTATCTTCGGCAAGCAATCGACAAAGATAACCGCTTTGTTCCTGCGTGGAATAATCTGGGCGTGATCTTGGTGGAAACCGGAGAGTTGGGCGAAGCAGCACAAGTCTTTAAGCGCGCTTTTGCCCTTGATAGCGGAAAAAGCACCGATATTCGGGACAACCTGCGCTTAACTCTCGCAAAATTAGACAGCCCGAGTTATAATGACGTCAACGAGCCACTACAATTGGTGAGGCGCGGGTCAGGCGACTATCTGATCTTGTCGACACCGTAGGCCGATGTGAGAGCAGTAAAAAGGACGCAATTTCAATGCGCCAATCGATATTTATGAGTGTATGTCTGGCCTCGGCAGTCTTTCTGACGGGCTGTCAAAAGGCCTCTGATGCCCAAGTGTCTCGTGCCATTCAGGACGTGAATGTCATCGACAGCACCAACCTCAATGACATCATGTTGACTGTAGCGGACCCCAATGAGGCAGTGGCTTATTTTCAAAAGAGCCTGCGCCAAGACCCTGAACGGGTCGAATTTCAGCGCGGCTTGGCTAAATCCTTGATCCGCGCTCGCCGCCCCCAAGAAGCGGCTGTGGCATGGAACACCTTGATCGCTGGCGGGCAAGCCACAACAGATGACCGCGTAGATTATGCAGATGCGCTGATCCGCATTGGGCAATGGGACAAAGCAGAAGCCGCCTTAGACGCCGTTCCACCAACAGTTGAAACGTATAAACGCTACCGACTTGAAGCCATGGTTGCAGACAGCAATCAAGAATGGGGCAACGCGGATAGCTTTTATGAAACAGCGGTCGGCCTTACAACGCGCCCCGCTGGCGTGTTGAATAACTGGGGGTACTCGAAACTGACACGCGGTGATTTCGCAGATGCGGAGCGGCTGTTTGGTCAGGCCATAACCAACGATCCAAAACTTTTCACTGCAAAGAACAACCTAATTTTGGCGCGCGGCGCACAGCGCAAATACGATGTGCCCGTCATTCAAATGACCCAGATCGAGCGCGCGCAGCTTTTGCATACCCTCGGCCTTTCCGCCGTTAAGCAAGGTGATTTAGCAACCGGCAAAGGCCTTTTGCGCGAGGCTATTGATACACATCCACAGCACTTTGAGGCTGCGGTCCGGTCATTGCGCGCCCTGGAAGCAAACGTTTCAAACTAAATTGCGGCGGCGCCCAACAGCCCTGTCCACACCTTTATGAGTACCTATGTCTTGGCCCCCACTATTGCCCCCACAGTTTTCTTCTGGCTGGCGTTACCCGTCGCAATTTGGGCTGCTTGGTCTGACCTAGCGCGGATGCGCATTCCCAACATGTCAGTTGTCGCACTGCTTTGCATCTTCGCGTTGGCGGGTTTTGCAGTGTTGCCTTTTGATCAATACCTTTACCGCTGGCTTCATTTTGTCGTTGTCCTTGTCCTTGGATTTGCGCTGAACAGCACCGGCACATTGGGCGCCGGAGATGCAAAATTTGCTGCAGCCGCAGCCCCGCTTATTCCATTAAGTGACGTGTTGTTTTTGATCATGCTGTTTTGCGCAAACCTGTTAGGTACATGGATTACGCACCGCATAGCAAAACACACTAAGCTACGCACACTTGCGCCGAACTGGAAAAGTTGGAGCACCGGCTGGGACTATCCAATGGGATTTGCACTTAGCTCTACGCTAGTCATGTATCTGGCTATCGCAGCGTTCGTTTAATCACGGATCCGTTCGGCGAGAATATAGGCAGGCGTTTCAAGAACGTTGCGCATTTCGATACCGCTATCTTCCACTGCTGAAAGCACCTCTGCACGCACAGATAAGACACCGGGGCACAGCGGGATCAGCAAATAATCAGCATCCTCAAAGCCCGGTAGCCCGCCGTAATACCAAGGCGCACCATTCTTCAACGGCTCAAAATTGCCAAAAAGCCATAGGGTTGAGAAAACATCTGCAATAAAGATTTTGCTGCCCGCAAATCCGCGCACCTCAAGGTCTTCTGCGACTGCGACAAACCAAGCTTTCATGCCCAATTCCAAGGCACAAATCGGCAATGGCTCATCCTGCCAGCTGCTGGCACCTTTGCGCTCAACATAGGCGGGCATACCGTGGTCGGGCGTATCATAAGGCACGCGCGCATCTAGCTGCATCATCCGGATGGTAGGCGATTGGAAATCAGGCTGATTGGGAAGAACTTCCGTGTACTCGGACACATCGGTGTTGAAGTGCCGCAACGGCGAATAGGCCAAGTTCAGCAGTGATGGCGCGGCCGCAACCAGCGCCACAATGGCCATCGTGTTCAGCGCCTGCCGCATATCCAACCCAAAGAGTGTTTTCGACGGCATGCCAGGCCGCCACGCCAGCAGCAACACCGCCAACATCGGTAGCCACTGCGGATCGTTCCCGAAATTCTGATAGGTGATGTACCAAAACGCGGGGGTTAACAGCAGCATAATTAGCCCTGCTTGTTTTGCCCCACCAGCGCGCAACACAACGACGGCGCAAAGCAACAGGATTGAAAAATGTACGTATGCTGGCGAGGCCATGATCTCTGTCAACGCAAGCCCCGGTGCCACCCGTAGAGCCGATTGCGATGTAGCCAGCATATCGAGAACATAATAAGCCCAGTACTCAACGCCCAAAAACAGCGTCAGCGTGAGGACAATGACCAAGCCAACCGCAAAAGAGAGAGCCAGTGTTCGGTACTGACGCCACTGCAGCAGAGCAACCACCACAGCCGGCAAAAGCGCCACAAAATATGTGACTTTGATCATCGCCAAGGCCGCCATAACCGCACCGATGATAACCCCATCAATTAGCGGTCTGCTCATCTTCAAGGGCGGCAAAGCGCTCAGCGCGATTACGATAAATGACAGCGCCCATGCCCACCGATTATAGTGCATCGAAAACGAAACCGTGGGTTGGCTTTCGCCATGAACCAACGCAAGCACCATGATCATGCAAAGCGCACAGAACCCAAATGCTACCGCACCTTTAAGACGGCTGACTGTCACCCAAAGGACCGCAGGCACCAGCGTAATTGCCATAATGATTTGCGACCAAATCAACGCGTGACCAATCCCAAAGCCGGCCTTGAGCATCTCAGTGATGGGCACGAACGCCAACGCGCCAATCGGCGTCATGAAATCAAAATGGGGCATTTGACCCGCAGCCATTCGTTGGGTGATGGCCATCAAATGCATCATATCGCCTTCATGCTGGCCAACAAAAACACCGCCCTTAGCAAGCGCTAGCCCCCCCATAAAGGCGACAATCCCAAGCATAAAAAGGGTCAAACGAATGACTGGAAGGGAACCGATAGAATTCAGCTGATTGTCTTGATCCATGTCACCAAACCGCCTCATTTTGAACGAAATACTTAAATACCCAAACTATGCTTAGGTCGTGGTTTACTCAGCAAATGTGGCAAGCCCAAAGCCAAAGCGGGTCAAATGTAGGAATTTATGACGTGCGCCATTGTTAGGCGCCGCAGGTTTAACAAGGCATTAACGATGACAATGATGGCACCAAGCGGTGTAATTGCGCCGCCCTCACCAAAGACGCTTGGCGACATGAAGCTGTCACTTGTGATGATGCGGGATATCCTGCTGAAAACAATGTTTCGCTCCAACGTTGAACAGGTGACCGAATTGGCACGTGCAATTGCGTTGCCCCCGCGCGTCACGCAAGAATTGATCGACATTGGCCGCGAGCAGAACCTTATCGAGGCAATGGGCACGCTTCACGCGACTTCCAGCGCCGAAATGGGCTATCATCTGACAGAAAGCGGTAAGGCGCGGGCTTTGGATGCTTTAAGCCAATCAGAATACTACGGCGCTTGTCCAGTTCCCCTTGAAGTTTACCGCGCCCAAGTTGAACGCCAATCCATCAAGAACATCGCCCTAAGCCGCGAAGCCCTGACAGGTGCCATGGGGCATTTGATATTGCCCCCAACACTTTTGGATCAGCTGGGCCCCGCGGTCGGCTCAGGCCGGTCAATCTTGATGTACGGCCCACCCGGAAACGGAAAATCCTCCATCTCAAACGGTATTCGTGACGCATTGGGAGATAAAATCTACATCCCGCGCGCAATCGAATATTCGGGGCAGATCATCACCGTCTATGACCCAATCGTACACACAGCTGCCGAAGAATTAGTCGACGATCCAAACGCACTGCGCCGCACATCGAACGCCTATGATCGCCGATATGTCTATTGTCAGCGGCCAACAGTCATCACCGGTGGCGAGCTGTCCTTGGACATGCTTAATCTGGTCTACAACCCAACCGCGCGCACCTATCAGGCGCCGCTGCAGCTTAAATCCACTGGTGGTGTGTTCATTGTGGACGACCTTGGTCGGCAATCAGAACCGCCCCAAAAATTGATCAACCGTTGGATTGTTCCACTCGAGGAAAGTAAAGACATCTTGGCGTTTCAGTCTGGGGAAAAATTCGAAGTCCCGTTTGACACACTGGTCATCTTTTCAACCAACTTTCATCCCAACGACATCTTCGACAAAGCTGCCCTCCGACGCATCTTTTTCAAGATCAAAATTGACGGACCTAACCAAGCAGACTTTCTCAAAATCTTCGCACTCGTGGCCAAAAACAAGAAAATACCGCTGAATGAAGACGCACTGCGCCATTTGCTAACGGTGAAATACCCCGAAATCGACAATATATATGCAAACTACCAGCCCATATTTTTGATCGACCAGATTATCGCCATTTGCGAATTTGAAGGTATCCCAAGACAAATGAGTCCCGCCCTAATTGACCGGGCATGGGCCAACATGTTCGTACAACACGAGGCGATTGAACACTAAATCGCAGCTTCTTTTGTTTCGTAAATATCCCCGCCGGAGGCATAGATTTTCGAAAAGGAAATCTATCTATTAGAGCATGGAGTTACCAAACCAGATAGAAACGTGGTTCTCGGCGCGCGGATGGCAGTTGCACCAGCACCAACAGGTCATGTTGGAGTGCGCCGATGATCCCGCCACGCTGCTCATCGCGCCAACGGGGGGCGGCAAAACCATGGCTGGTTTTCTGCCCACCCTGTCCGAATTAGCGATGACCGAGCACGAGGGGCTCCACACGCTTTACGTCAGCCCTCTCAAAGCGCTGGCAGCGGATATCAAACGCAACCTTCGAACACCCGTCGATGAAATCGGCCTGCCCATCCGCATTGAAGACCGTACCGGCGACACAACACAGAGCCAGAAAAAGCGCCAACGTGCTGATCCACCCCACATCCTGTTGACTACGCCAGAATCCCTCGCGCTTTTGATCAGCTATCCCGATGCGCCGCGCATGTTCAAAGGCCTACGGCGGATTGTCATTGATGAAATCCACGCATTATCGGAATCCAAACGCGGGGATCAGTTATTTCTGGCTCTTAGCCGTTTACAAGCAATGTGCCCTGATCTTCGCCGTGTTGGGTTGTCCGCCACCGTTGAAGACCCTGCCGCGATTGCGCATCTGATGGCGCGTCATCCTGATCCGTGCAAAATTTTACACGCCGAGGCCGGTGCCCCGCCAGATATTGAAATGCTGGAAATTGATGAAGCGCCTCCTTGGGCGGGATCTGGCGGGCGGTATGCGATACCAAGTGTCCTTCGTGAAATTGCACGGCACAAAACCACACTAATCTTTCACAATACCCGCGCTCAGGCCGAGTTGTTCTTTCACGATTTATGGCTGGCCAATGAAGCACAGCTGCCCATCGCCATCCACCACGGTAGCTTAGCGCGAGAGCAGCGTGAAAAAGTCGAAAGCGCCATGGCCGCGGGCGCTCTGAAGGCCGTTGTGTGCACGGGCTCACTGGACCTTGGGATTGATTGGGGCGACGTTGATTTGGTCATTCAGATCGGTGCCCCAAAGAACGTCAAACGCCTTGTTCAAAGGATCGGGCGTGCCAACCACAGGTACAAGGCGCCTTCCAAAGCACGGCTGGTTCCCGCGAACCGGTTTGAGGTGATGGAATGTATCGCGGCGCTGAACGCAGTGCGGGATCATGATCTTGACGGTGACCCGCGCGGCACTGGCCCCCGTGATGTTTTGTGCCAACACATTCTCATCCGGGCGTGCGCGGGACCATTTAACGCCGATGACCTCTATGCAGAAATCATAAGTGCAGGCGCCTATACCACGCTATCACGGGCGCAATTTGATGGCTGTCTGGAATTTTGTGCAACCGGTGGCTATGCCTTGCGCGCCTATGATCGGTGGCAGCGATTACTGCAAACTACAGACGGTAACTGGCAATTGCGCGACCCGCGCGCCAGTCAGCGGATTCGTATGAACATCGGTACCATTCAGGATACCGACACACTTAAAGTAAGGCTTAAGAACCGCATGGGCGGCAAACCTTTGGGCGAGGTTGAGGAAGGATTTGCCGCAACGCTCACCGCAGGCGATACGTTTTTAATTGGTGGCCAAGTTGTTCGGTATGAAGGGCTGCGCGAGATGACAGTTGAAGTCACACGGCGCGGCGGTGACAAACCAAAGATTGCAACATTTCTCGGCACCAAGTTTGCCACATCAACGCAACTCTCCGAGCGCATCTTGATGATGTTCCAACAACAAGACTGGCCCGAGCTTCCTCCCGCAACCCGCGACTGGCTGCACCTTCAACGAAAAGCAAGTCAGCTTCCCTCCCCCGACCGCTTGATGATCGAAAGTTTTCCCCATGAAGGGCGTGCACAAACAGTGGTTTACGGTTTTGCGGGCCGCAACGCCCAGCAGACCCTTGGCCTCTTGCTGACCAACAAGATGGAAGAAGCAGGTCTGGGCCCTTTGGGCTTTGTGGCCACTGACTATGCTACACTTATCTGGTCGCTTGATCCCGTAACCAACCCACATGACATGCTTAATCCCGCCACAATGCGTGACGGTCTTGAGACATGGTTGGCCGGCAACGCCGTGATGAAGCGAACTTTCAGAGCGAGTGCCACGATCGCAGGTCTCATTGAACGCAACTTGCCGACCGCACGCAAATCGGGCCGCCAAGCGACCTTTAGCAGCGATATCCTGTATGATACGTTGCACAAATATGATCCCGACCACGTAATGATGCAGATCACCCGCGAAGAGGCCATGCGCGGCTTGGTCGATTTTGGCCGCATTGAGCAAATGTTAAGCCGCGTGGAAGACCGTATCGACCTGATTACCCTTGATCGGATCAGCCCCTTGTCTGCCCCTCTCTTCTTGGAAGCAGGCCGTGTACCCGTGCGTGGCTTGGCGGAAGAACGGCTTATGGCAGATGAGGCAGAGCGCCTGATGTCGGCAGCAGGTGTGCCAACGACAGCACCAAAAAGATGGGCCGTACCTTTCTAACCCTTGCGGCTACGCACAGAACGCGGCACGACAACCACATGGCAAGCCACCAATTCATTTTCCAAGGTCACACCCTAGAGGCTCGCGGCGACGGCGCGCTGTTTTGGCCCGCTGAGAGCATGCTGATCGTGTCTGATCTGCATCTTGGAAAATCCGAGCGTATCGCGCGGCGCGGCGGGTCGTTGCTTCCACCCTATGAAACCGATGACACGCTCGGCCGCCTCGACACGGCGATCAATCAGACCAATCCGGCCCACGTGGTTTGTCTTGGTGACAGCTTCGATGACCTAACTGCTGCGGGCCAACTTGATGAGCGGCATCAGACATGGATCACACGGCTGCAAGCAGGCCGGGTGTGGACGTGGATCGAGGGAAATCATGATGCGGGCGATACAGCGTTTGGTGGCACGCACGTCGCTCAACTGACGCATGACGGGCTGATATTTACTCATATCGCCACACCAAAAACCGGCGAAATATCCGGGCATTATCACCCCAAGGCAACGATCAACCTACGTGGGCGGGCTGTAACGCGCCCTGCGTTTCTTTATGACGAATGCCACCTGATGTTACCATCATTCGGCACTTATACGGGCGGGCTAAAAACAACAGACCCAGCTTTGAGCCAACTGTTCACAAAAACGGCGCGGGCCATTTTGACAGGACCCGCGCCGATTGAAATTCCGATGCCGCGTTGGATGATTACGCGGTGAGGCCCTCCGGCTCCGCAAGGCTATTCGCGCGACAGCACGCCGTAACCGTATTGGCTAACAAACACGCAATTGTCATGGGGCCAACACCGCCCGGAACCGGCGTGATGGCACCGGCAACTTCGGCACAACTGGCGTAGTCAACATCGCCCACAAGGCGGGTTTTACCCTCACCTTTTTCAGGCGCATCAATTCGGTTAATGCCAACATCGATCACAGTCGCGCCTTGCTTGATCCAATCGCCAGGCACCATCTCTGGGCGCCCAACTGCAGCGACAACGATATCGGCCCCCCGCACAACATCAGCCAAATCTTTCGTACGCGAATGTGCAATGGTCACCGTGGCACTGTCATTCAGCAAAAGTTGGGCCATCGGTTTGCCCACGATGTTAGAACGTCCAATCACCACAGCATTCATCCCACTGATCGAGCCATGATGATCCCGCAGCATCATCAAACAGCCAAGCGGCGTACAAGGCACCATTGATTTTTGCCCGGTCCCAAGTAGCCCAACATTCGAAATATGGAAGCCGTCGACGTCCTTAGCAGGAGAAATCGAATTGATAATCAGGTCCTCATCCAAATGCTTTGGCAGCGGCAGCTGACACAAAATGCCATGCACCGCAGGATCGTTATTGAGCTTTTCAATCAGCCCAAGCAGGTCTTCCTCCGAGGTATTCACGTCCAGCTTGTGCTCAAAACTGTTCATGCCAACTTCGACGGTCATCTTACCTTTGGAGCGCACATAGACTTGGCTCGCCGGATCTTCACCCACCAGCACAACCGCAAGGCCAGGTGTAATGCCGTTTTCGTCTTTCAGACGTGTCACATGACCAGCCACTTTGGCACGTACGCGCGCTGCAAATTCTTTACCGTCAATAACTGTAGCAGTCATTTTAATCTCTTCTTTTGTTTTCAAATATCCTCACCGAAGGTCAAAGCGCGCGTGGCTCAATGCCGCGCGCGCTTTAGTTTCGATCAGAACAGGCCTTCGATTTGGCCATCATCATTCAGGTGAATGTTTTCTGCGGACGGAACGCGCGGAAGACCTGGCATGGTCATGATTTCACCGCAAACGACCACAACAAAACCTGCACCTGCACTCAGGCGTACTTCACGCACCGGCACCGAGTGACCAACGGGCGCACCGCGCAGGTTCGGGTCCGTGCTGAACGAGTATTGCGTCTTAGCCATACAGATCGGCAAGTGGCCATAGCCCTGATCTTCCCAAAGTTTCAACTGATCGCGAATTTTCTGATCCGCGAGAACTTCGTCGGCGCGGTAGATGGTCTTGGCGATTGTGTTGATTTTCTCCATCAACGACATGTCATCTGGATAAATCGGAGCAAACTGGGCTGCACCACTTTCGGCAATCTCGGCCACACGTTTCGCCAGTGCCTCGGAGCCTTCAGAGCCCAATTCCCAGTGCCGTGAAAGAATAGCTTCGGACCCTTGGGTCGCAACGTAGTCCTTAACTGCCTGAACTTCAGCGTCCGTATCGGTGACAAAATGGTTGATCGCAACAACCACAGGCACGCCGAATGATTTGAGGTTGCCAATGTGGCGTCCAAGGTTCGCACAGCCTTCTTTCACCGCATCAACGTTTTCAGCGCCAAGGGCCGCTTTCGCCACGCCGCCGTTCATTTTCATTGCCCGGACAGTTGCAACCAAAACAACGCAGTCCGGCGCGAGGCCTGCTTTACGGCACTTGATGTTCATGAATTTCTCAGCGCCAAGGTCCGCGCCAAAGCCCGCCTCGGTCACAACAAAATCTGCAATTTTGAGCGCAGTGTTCGTAGCAATCACAGAGTTACAGCCGTGCGCAATATTGGCAAACGGGCCACCATGTACAAACGCAGGGTTATTCTCAAGCGTCTGAACAAGGTTGGGCTGCATCGCATCTTTCAAAAGTACGGTCATCGCACCATCGGCCTTGATATCGCGACAGAACACAGGGCTACGGTCACGACGGTAAGCCACGATCATATCGCCAAGACGCTGCTGCAAGTCCTTGAGGTTGTTGGCCAAGCACAAGATCGCCATGACTTCGGATGCAACCGTAATGTCAAACCCAGCCTCACGCGGAAAGCCGTTTGCCACGCCACCTAAAGAAGCGGTGATCTGGCGAAGGGCGCGGTCATTCATGTCAACAACGCGCTTCCACTGAACACGGCGGATGTCGATTTCTTGCTCGTTGCCCCAATAAATGTGGTTATCGATCATCGCAGAAAGCAGTGAGTGCGCCGAGGTAATCGCGTGGAAGTCACCGGTAAAATGCAGGTTCATGTCTTCCATCGGAACGATTTGCGCGTAACCACCACCCGCAGCGCCGCCCTTCATGCCGAAGTTTGGCCCAAGCGATGCTTCACGAATACAAACAGCCGCTTTTTTGCCAATGCGGTTCAGACCATCACCAAGGCCTACGGTGGTTGTGGTTTTGCCTTCACCAGCTGGAGTTGGGTTAATTGCAGTCACAAGGATCAGTTTACCGCTCTCGTTACCTTGAACAGAGTCGATGAATTTCTGGCTGACCTTGGCTTTATCGTGGCCGTAGGGAAGCAGATCATCAGAACCAATGCCCAGTTTTGCACCAATCTCTTGGATCGGCTTCTTGTTCGCTTCGCGAGCAATTTCGATGTCGGTCTTATATGCCATGGCGCAGGGTTCCCTATTGATGTCCACGTTTCGTTGAGTCGTTGGTAGAGCCATCATTTGAAATCACGCCTGTCGATTCCGACAATTTACGGCGCGTCACCGTCCACCGCCGTATACGAAGTTTCCGATTTGCATCATTCTTAGCTGGGGCAGTCGCCCGTCCAAAAAGAAAAAGCCCCGCCGAAATCATCGACGGGGCTTTGAAAATTAGCACATAAAGCTGGCTTAAGTCGGCTCGGGCAAGCCACCTTCATCACCGGATGACGGCTTGCGACGCTTGGCTTTCGGCACCGCTGTGACTGATGGAGCAGAACCATCGTCTTTGTCGTCCTCATCGTTGCTCAGATGTGGTGGTTCGCCGCGCATCACACGCTTGATCTCTTCGCCAGTAAGCGTTTCATATTCCAACAGCCCTTGGGCAAGGCGCTCAAACTCTTCGGATTTTTCCCGAATAATCTCAGCCGCTTTGTCGTAGCCACGTTGGATAAACCCGCGCACTTCTTCCTCGATCAGCTCTTTGGTGTTAGCCGAGACCGAGAAACCGGCAGTGTTGCCAGAGTATCCTTCAGCAGCTTCTGCATAGTCAATGTTCCCAACTTTATCAGACATCCCCCACCGCAGCACCATCGCACGGGCCAGTTGGCTGGCTTGCTGAATGTCGCCAGCGGGTCCGTTTGACACAGCGTCCTCGCCATATTTAAAGATTTCCGCCGCTTTGCCTGCCATAGTCATGGCAAGACGTTGGTGGCATTCATCTTTAAACATGTTGAGACGGTCCATTTCAGGCAGGCTCATCACCATACCCAACGCACCACCGCGCGGAATAATCGTTGCCTTATAAACAGGATCACATTTCGGTAGACTGATACCAACGATGGCGTGACCTGCTTCATGGTATGCGGTCATTTCTTTTTGTTCGGCTGTCATGACCATGCTGCGGCGCTCTGCACCCATCATAACTTTGTCTTTCGCCGACTCAAAGTCTTCCATCGTTACAAAACGGCGACCAACACGCGCTGCCATCAAGGCAGACTCGTTCACAAGGTTCGCCAGATCGGCGCCTGAGAAACCAGGCGTTCCGCGTGCAATAATGCGCAAATCAACATCAGGGCCAAGCGGTGTTTTGCGTGCGTGTACACCCAGAATTTTCTCACGACCTTTGATATCTGGGTTAGGCACAGTGACCTGACGGTCAAATCGACCAGGACGCAACAATGCCGGATCAAGCACATCACGACGGTTTGTGGCCGCAACGATGATGACGCCTTCGTTTGCTTCAAAGCCGTCCATCTCAACCAACAGTTGGTTCAGCGTTTGCTCACGTTCGTCATTGCCGCCGCCGTAGCCAGAACCACGTGCGCGGCCGACTGCGTCAATTTCGTCGATGAACACAATGCAAGGCGCGTTCTTTTTGGCATCCGCAAACATGTCACGGACACGCGACGCACCAACACCTACGAACATCTCAACGAAATCCGAACCCGAAATAGTAAAGAAGGGCACACCAGCCTCACCCGCGATTGCACGTGCGAGAAGTGTTTTACCCGTACCCGGAGGACCAACAAGAAGCGCCCCTTTGGGAATTTTACCACCCAAGCGGCTGAATTTCTGTGGGTTGCGCAAGAACTCAACGATCTCTTCAAGCTCTTCTTTAGCTTCATCGATACCTGCAACGTCATCAAACGTCACACGGCCATGTTTTTCGGTCAGCAGCTTAGCTTTTGATTTCCCAAAGCCCATCGCCCCGCCTTTGCCGCCACCTTGCATGCGCTGCATGAAGAAAATCCACACACCGATCAGCAACAGGATTGGCAACAGGTTAAAGAGCAGCGCCTGGAAGCCGCTGGTTTCCTGTGATTTTGCCTCAAACGGAATGTCGCTGGCCAACAAAAGATCAGTCACTTCCGCGTCACGCGGCATGATCGTTGTGTAATCACGGCCATCGGTCCCGCGATATGTGACGCGTTCACCGTCAACGCGGGCATTGGCAACTTCGTTACCTTCAATGGCGTCTACAAACTGAGAATAGCTAACTTCAGAGCTGTTTGCCGTGCTTTGGCCGCCTCCAACAAGTTGGAATAGGGCCAGCACAAGCAGGCCAAGAACGATCCAAAAGGCGAAATTTCGCGCGTTACCCAAGGGAGGTCTCCTCAATGTGGGGAATCGCATCACCCCCTAGAGGGCGTGCATAACTGTTAGGTCTTAAAATAGAGACTACATCCCCAACTTCAATGCGTTAAAAGGGAACTGATGTAAGATGTCGCGCATTTTGCGCTCCATGCAGCATTAAATGAGGCCAAAGGAGCGGCAATTAGCCGGTCTGCGCGCCAAACAGATGGTGACGCCATCAATGAACGGCGCGGCAATCCCGCTGCGCGCCAGTCAGGCAACTGGCCCAAGCCTTCTTCACCCAACGCGCGCACCTCATCGCCCAATTCAGCTGGTCCAGCAAGTTGCCAGCGGCCATCCCACAGTGCGCTCGGTTGGGCGGTTGCATCCCAAACCGCGTTAAATTCCCGGCCAATGCGAATATCTGCTGCACCGGCCGTAATCAAACAGCCATGAAGCGTTTTGGTCTGTCGCATATCGATCGCTTGCGCGACTTCCATAAGGGCATCATGGCGCGGGGTATAATCCGCACTGGCCACCCATTGAAGGGCACCGTTTAAAAGGCGGCGCTGCAATTCAGGATGCGCAATAGAGAACCGTTTGGCGTCAATGATAACGTCGCCTGCTTCCTCGTGTGTGATCCGGTCAGCAAGCTCATAGACGGCTTGCCCCAAGGCGGACCGCTCAGCACGCAACTTAGCCGCGACACTGCCCAACACATCAGACGTGATCCCCATTTCACCCAAATGTTCAAGCAGCTGGCGTGCCTTTACGCGCTCAAATGCATCGTTGTCATTGGAAGGATCATCAACCCAAGCAACACCTGTTTCATGCAAGTAGTGGCGAAGATCGGCACGGCTCATATCCAACAGGGGGCGATCAAAACGCATCCCGTTTTTGTCCGCGCGTGCGGCCATTGCGGCCAAACCATCAACACCTGATTTACGAGCCAGCCGCATCAAGAATGTCTCAGCGACATCATCGCGGGTATGACCAAGTGTCACAAAATGAACACCGCGCTTTTTGCCCCACCGCGCCAAAAGGCCATAACGCGCACGGCGTGCTTCGTCTTGGACATTGCCGCTGCCGTTCCATGCGGTCCAACGCAGGGTATCGTGCGGAATATTGAGGGCGGCACAAATGCGGCCAACATAGGCAGCCTCCTCAGCCGCCTCTTTTCGCAAACCATGATCAACCGTGGCCGCAACAATCTTTGCACGTCCCCAATCGTTCAACAGATGCAGCAGTGCAAGGCTATCAGACCCACCAGATACCGCCACACCGATCAATGCAGGCGGTTCCCAGCCATAGAGCTGATCCAGTTTGTCAATCAGAACAGCCGTTGAAACCACGCGCTATTCGCAGCCCATGTTCAAACGCGCGGCCGCCGCTTGGGCAGCTTCGGGGGCAGAGGCAAAACGACTTGTGACCTCACCCAAGGTAACGCAGGCCTCAGATGTCTGGCCCAAATCAGCGAGGGATGTGCCAAGCCTATACAGCGCAGGGGCAGCCTCAGGGCCACTTGGCGCACCAGAAAACGCATCAAGATAGGCACGCGCAGCCGGTGCCATATCGCCCAGCCCCGCAAGTGCATCACCACGCAACAAATTGGCACGGGTCGCTAGCGGCCCGCCTGGGTAGGTCTCAGTAAAGGCCGCAAACTGGTCCGCGGCGCTGCGAAAGTCACCTGAAGTGAGGGCCGCCTCAGCTCGCTCAAAGTCTGTCTGCTCGCCAATGGCCAGTGAAACATCATTTTCCTCTTGAACTACGACATTCGTAGCAGGCCCTACAACTTCAACGCCGCCTAATACGGCAGTCGACCCGATGGTGGCGATGTCACAGGCGGGATCAAGATCGCAAATGCGGAAGTTCAAATCATCAAGGCGGTTTGTTCCATCACGCACCACCGAATTAATGCGAATATCCAATTGCTCGGTCTTTGCAGTCAACTGAGACAAAGTCGCCTCAAGGGTCTCAATGCGCGCAAGAGTAGAAACATCCCCCGCAAGCGGATTGGTGCTGCCGGTGGCGGATAGTTCGGCGCGCAGGCTGTTGATTTCGGCGGCAAGTCGGGACAGGTCCGCCCGCACATCCCCCAAAGTTTCCGCGCTTAGCGCTGCCCCGCAAGGCAGCAGCGCAGCACAAATTGCAACAACGCGCAGCGCCCGCATCAGCTTGTGCCTGATCCGGACAAGATGGTCACCGCGCGGCGGTTTTGCGCATAACAACTCTCGGTCGAACACGCGGCGATCGGGCGTTCCTTGCCATATGTCAGCGTACGCAGGCGCGTGCCTGCGATGCCTTGGCTGACCAGATATTCACGCACCGCGTTAGAGCGCCGCGCACCAAGGGCCAAGTTATACTCACGCGTGCCCTGCTCATCCGCGTGACCTTCGATCACGGCAATAAATGCAGGGTTGGCACGCAGCCAAGCCACCTGACCATCCAAAATAGAGCGCCCCGAAGCGTTCAACGTGCTTTGGTCCACATCAAACAGGATTTTATTCCCAACGGTCTCGTTGAAATAACCGACGGACGCGGGATCAAGTGCGCTGACACCCACCCCACCGTTGGAACCAAACGCGCCATTTCCACTGCCGCCAATACCCCCGCCAGAGCCGAATAGGGTGCCGTTACTACAGGCGGCCAATGACATGCCCGCGATAAGCAGTGCTGATTTTGTCAACGTCTTCATAAGTGATGTCCTGTCTTAGATGAGCTGCAATTATTGTTGTTGTTTGGTGTCAAATTAGCACATCAGCGCTGTAAAGGCGACCATGAAGGATCAGATGCCGCTGTTTGAGTGCGCACTTTTGCGAGATTACGCCCCGAAATATCCACTGAATAAAGCGCAGGCGCGCCATTTGCGCCTTGGGTTTCACGGGTAAACATGATGACCCGACCATTGGGCGACCACGTTGGGCCCTCATCAAGGAAGGACGCGGTCAAAAGCCGCTCCTCAGAACCATCCGTGCGCATCACGCCAATATGAAACCGGCCACGATTTTGCTTGGTAAAGGCAATCAAATCCCCCTTCGGCGACCAAACGGGCGTGCCGTAGCGTCCCGCACCTGTGCTAATGCGGCGCGCCTCACCACCTGTGGCGGGCATAATGTACAGCTGCGGCGAGCCTGAGCGATCACTTTCAAACACAATGCTGCGCCCGTCAGGTGAATAACTTGGGGCCGTTTCAATGGCTGGGGTCGACGTCAGGCGTGTGCGCGCATTGGTGCGCACATCAAGCGTATAAAGATCCGTGTTGCCCCCAGTTGTGAGCGAGAACACCACTGTCCGCCCATCGGGCGCAAAACGCGGCGCAAAACTCATGGAGCCGTCGGGAACATCAAGCGCGCGTCGTGACACGCGGCCCACGTCCAGCACGTAGATGCGCGGGAAGCCTGTCTCGTAGCTGGTGTAGAGCACCCGCTCACCGTCAGGCGAAAAACGTGGTGCAAGCACAATGGCGCTGCTATCCGTCAGGTATTGAACGTTTGCACCGTCAAAATCCATGATCCCAAGGCGTTTGGCACGGTTCTCTTTGGGGCCAGTTTCGCCGACGAAAACAACGCGACTGTCAAAATAAGGCCCCTCGCCAGTGATGCGCGCATAAACCTCGTCGGCCACCTTATGGGCGATCCGGCGCCAGCCATCAGTGGTGCCGACAAACTGAAGGCCTTGGCCCAATTCGGAGCCAGTAAATACATCATACAGGCGGAACTTAACGGTCACGCGGCCATTGCCGCTGACTGAAACTGCACCCGTAATAAGCGCTTGGGCGTTGATCGCGCGCCAATCGGGGTATTGCACTGGCGCGCCAAAGGCGCTGATTTGGCTAATGAACGCTTCCGGCTGGATTTGGCGGAACAACCCAGTGCCGCGCAAATCATCTGCAACCAGACCACTGATCTGCTGGGCCATCTCACCCGCGTTGGATGTCTCGGAAATGAAGGTGGGCAAAGCAAAGGGCAGCGGCTCAATGACGCCGTCCGTAATCTCAAGCCGCAGGGGCTGTGCCACGCTTGTGCTGGGGGCGATGCATCCAAGGGTTGCGGACGCTGCAAACAAAATGGCACCAATAAACTGCCTCATAAACCTATCCCTCATTCATTACTTCAGGCGCAGGCCTGACGGGTTAAAGGTAATCTCAATGTCTTTCCATTGATCGTATTTGTCATCAGGCAAATCAAAGCCCTGTGCACCTGCGCGGAAAATCGCACTTCGCGCTGCACGGTATGCAATCTGGTTCAGATCAGCACTGCCCGAGCCGCTGATCAACTCCTCAGAGCCTGAAATTGGACGCCGGTCTTCCCCCACTGCAAAGCGCACAGTGATCACGACTTGGTCGCTAATCACGCGCGGCGGGACAGCCCATTTGTTCTGTATCTGACCAACAAGCGACTGGCGCTCGCCTTGGGTCATTGGTGGACCAACGGGCGCATCGCTTGCAGGCGAAGCATCTGCGGTTTCAGCAGTTTGCGCAGCCGCATCGGGCTCGGACGCCACCTCAGACTGGGCGGCTTGCACCGGTGCCACAGGCCTATTGGGACGCGCGGGTGGGCGGATTGAACGGGTTGGCGCGCCACCTGCTTCTTCTGCTTCCGTCACGACTTCGGGCGCAGCCTCTTCAGGGGCCGTTGCTTGCTGAGCATCGCTTTGAGTGCTTGGCAGCGCATCAGGATCATTCGTTTCTACGACCGCCTCTTGGGTTTGATCCGCGATGGTCGCATCAAGGGGCGGTGGGGCTACCGCTTGGGGTGCAATACGTGGCGCGGGTCTTGCTTTGGGGCGCTTGGACGCATCAATAACAGCACTCACTTGCGGCTCTGGCGGGGGCGCTGGCGGCGTGGGTTCTTCGGGTGCCTCATCGGTCACATCCGTCTGTGGCAACGGGGCAACCTGGCTCACATCGGGCGAGGCATCAGGCGGCGGTGTCGGGCGCACAGGCTCAGGCGTTTGGGGCCGCACAGGTTCAGGCACAGGCTGCGGCGCAGGCTCAGGCGTAGGCTCAAGAGGCGGTGCAACAATAGCTTCCGGTGCCGTAATCTGCGTCGGGGTTTCAGGAGGTGTTTGATTGGTGAGCGCATCAAACTCAGCCGAGGAAATAACGCTTACCTCCACATCCTCAAAAGGCGGCGGATCAGCAGAAAAGATCGGCCCCACAAGAAGGTAGCCGATAAGGCCCGCGTGACCCACTCCGGATATGATGTAGCCCGTGCGCATCAGGCGTGCCTACTGCTCCTGCACCGGCGTCACACCATCAAGCGTGGGGCCGCCAATGTCTGTCACAAGGCCAATGTTTGAAAAGCCACCCGCATTCAAAGCACCCATGATTTCTGCAACACTCGCATAGGTGTTAGCCCCATCAGCACGCAGGAAAATTTTATCATCACTGCGCTCGGTGGCGATCGCTTGCAAGCGCCCAATCAGTGCTTCGCGTTCAACTTCAGTTTCTTGAATCATCACAACGCCATCAGCGGTCAGCGTCACCGTCAGTGGTTCTTCGTTGTCCGATGAAAGCGCTGTGGCCGCAGTTTTGGGCAATTCAACAGGCACCCCAACCGTCAGCAAGGGTGCAGCAACCATGAAGATGATCAACAAGACCAACATCACATCAACAAAAGGCGTTACGTTGATTTCTGCCATCGGCTGTGCACGACCGCGGCGGCGGCCGCGACCACCCCCGCCGGCTTTTTTGATTGTACCCGCACCCATGGCTTAGCTATCCAACTGGCGCGACAAAATCGTGGCAAACTCGTCAGAGAACGCCTCGTAATTGCCGACAATTCGGTCACTGTCTGCGCTAAGCTTGTTGTAATAGATAACCGCAGGGATCGCAGCGAGAAGGCCCAAACCTGTCGCCAAAAGCGCCTCGGCAATGCCAGGGGCTACAACTGCAAGGTTGGTGTTTTGCTGTTCTGCAATCTCAATAAAGGCATTCATGATACCCCAAACGGTTCCAAACAACCCGATGAAGGGTGATGCGGATCCAACAGTGGCCAATACGGTCAGGCCCTTTTGCAGTTCTTCGGCTTCACGGTTGATCGCCACGTCCATGGCACGATCAATGCGGCTGGTCGCACCCGCGATCAAACCACCATCCGTTCGGTGAGACCTACGCCATTCAAGCATGCCTGACGCGAAAATCTTTTCTGATGCGCCTTCGGGCGCCGGTCCAATCTCATCGAACAAACCATCAAGCGGGGTGCCGGACCAAAAAGCCTGATCAAATTTCGCGGCCTCTGCGCGCGCTTTGCGGTACTGGATTGTCTTTTGAACAATAATCGACCACGCCCAGAAACTGGCGATAATCAGGATGATCATGACGAGTTTTACGGTGATCGTTGCGCGCGCGAATAGCGCCCACATTGAGAAATCTGCTGCGTGTTCCATATGGCCTGCTCATGTACTGCGGGTCTCTTTGCGGACCCAATTGCATACATAATAGGCGATGTTTCATTTAATTACTACGCTGAGCATGCGTAGGCGCGATTTAATGCAACTTTCGGCGAATATTTGCTGGCAGACGCGCAGGTGCCCCCGCCTCATTGATCGCCACAATAGTCACAAGCGCCGTAAACAACAAAGCTCCGTCGCGCCGTACATCCTGGCGAAACACCAAGCGGACACCGGTGATCGTTTCAATGGCAGTCTCAACGCTCAGCGTATCGTCAAATTTTGCAGAACCGAGATAATCCGCGTCCACGTGACGGACCGCAAAAACGATGCCCTCGTCCTCTTTGAGCTGGCGCTGATCTACCCCAAGCTCACGGACAAATTCAGTGCGACCGCGCTCGATAAACTTCAGGTAATTGGCGTAGTACACAATACCAGCCATGTCGGTATCTTCGTAGTAAACACGAATGGGCAAACGGTGTTTCATTGGACCTGACCTGCCGCCGTAAGCCGCGCGAAAAGGCGTAAAGCATGGGACGGATCGCGCGATGCAGCCGGCAGCACAGGATCATAAGCGGCGCGGATCAGTTGACCCACTTGCGGCTTCAGGATCACCCCGCCATCGGGCACAATCGCCAAGGGAGAGCTGCCAACAAATGCCTGATCAGACCAAAGCACAATCATCTGCGCCATCTGGCTCAGCGCAATTGTATCAGCCGGTGTGTCCGCAAGCACCTCATCCATCCGCAAAAAGACAAAACACGCTTTGATCCCACCATCATCATCAAAGCGGAAAATGCGATACTGGTTGGCATCAGCAGATTTGAGACGTTCTACAAGCGGGACCAGATCAGGGACCAGCCGTTCAAGATGCGGCACCTCGGTAAGTTCGGACCAATCAGAACAGAAAAAGACCATCAGGTTCGCCCCAATCTCAGGGTCCACTTCCGCCATTTTGTGCCCTGCAAGGCTAACGACAGCTTCGCACGCGCCTTTGAACACCCCCAAAGTCGCCTCATCCACACCAAAGATGACGGGGGCGATCGCCCTGCCCCAACGGGCAAAAACATAAGCCCCATCAGAGCGGGTAAAGCAGGCCTCTACGTCTTTTGCGGTGTATGTTTCTTGATCATGCATCTGTGAACCCTGCGCCGTTATTCAAAAAGGCCGCCCTGTTTCTTGGGTGCGGCCAGCCCCAAATGATCCCATGCCTTTTGTGCCAACATCCGGCCGCGTGGGGTGCGCTGTATCAAACCTTGCTGCAGCAGGTAAGGCTCAATCACTTCTTCAAGCGCATCACGGCTTTCAGACAAAGCGGCAGCCATTGTTTCAATGCCAACGGGCCCACCCTGATAATTCTCCGCTACAAGGCTGAGATACCTACGGTCCGCGCCATCAAGGCCCAACTTATCAACTCCCAAACGGGTCAATGCATTATCCGCAAGGGCACGGCTGATCTGGCCGTTGCCTTCCACCAGCGCAAAATCCACGACACGGCGCAGCAATCTGCCCGCGATACGCGGGGTGCCGCGCGCACGTTTTGCAATTTCGCGAATGCCCTCATCATCTGCGGTAACGCCCAAAAGCCGCGCACCGCGGGCGACAATCTCGTGCAGCTCATCGGTGGTGTAAAACTGTAGCCGCGTTGGAATGCCAAAGCGGTCACGCAGCGGCGTTGTCAAAAGACCAAGACGGGTAGTCGCCCCGACAAGTGTGAATGGCTGCAATTCAATCCGCACGGTGCGCGCGGCAGGGCCTTCGCCAATCACCAGATCAAGTTCAAAATCCTCAAGTGCAGGATAAAGCACCTCTTCGACAACTGGGTTCAGTCGATGAATTTCATCGATGAACAAAACGTCGCGTGCTTCAAGGTTGGTCAAAATCGCTGCCAGATCACCCGCCTTGGCAAGCACAGGCCCGGATGTCATGCGGAAGTTCACCCCAAGCTCACGGGCCATAATTTGAGCAAGGGTCGTTTTGCCCAAACCCGGTGGGCCGTGAAACAATGTGTGGTCCATCGCCTGCTCACGTTGACGCGCAGACTGGATGAAAACCTTCAGGTTTGCGCGTGCCTCTGCCTGACCGATAAACTCATCAAGACCTTGCGGGCGCAATGCGCGATCATTGTCTTCGGCAAGCCGCTCGGGGCGCAATGTGGGATCACTTTCCATGGGCCTTCCTTAGCCCTTCGGCGCCAGAAGTTTCAACGCCGCTTTGATCAACGCACCTGTATCTTGCGCACCTTGATCGCTGGCTTGCGCCACGGCCGACGCCGCGTCTTGGGGCGCGTAGCCCAAATTGCCCAGCGCAGAGAGCGCCTCGGACTGGGTCGACATGCTGGCTACTTGCGGCGTGTTTTGTGCGCCTGCGTCGTCACCGTCATCAATCACGTCATCTGTGACTGCTTTGGTCTGGCCCAGCGCGTCATGCACGCTGCCGCCCATTGCCATAATGGCCGGGGCTTTGTCTTTCAGATCAATCACAACTTTCTGCGCCGTCTTAGGGCCAATGCCCTTGGCGGCTTTCACGCTGCTCCAATCCCCCATGGCAATGGCGCGGCTAAGCCCCGCTTCGCCAAGTGTACCCATAATTGCCATCGCAGCCTTTGCGCCAACCCCTTGCACAGACATCAAAAGCCGGTGCCACTCTTTTTCGGCAAGCGTGGTAAACCCGAAAAGTTGCAGCAGATCCTCGCGCACCAAAAGGTCCGTATAAAGTGCGGCTGCCTCACCGACATTGGGCATTGAGGCAAGCGTACGCTCGTTACAATACACAACGTATCCGACCCCACCGACCATGAGCATAACGTGATCTGTACTGCGGTATTCCAGACGTCCTTGAAGTTTGCCAATCATCCCGCGGACCTCATTTCTTGTGCCTTCAGAGCTTTTTCCAAGCCGGTGCCAACCCCGCGTTGATGGGCGTGACAAATGGCGATTGCCAAGGCATCAGCGGCATCCGGTCCGTCAAACACCACACCAGGTAGCTGCATTTTGACCATGTGCTGTACTTGTTCTTTGGCGGCGTGCCCAACGCCAACAACAGTCTTTTTGACCGCATTGGGAGCGTATTCACCAATTGTAAGGCCCGCCTGTGCCGGCACCAACATCGCGATTCCCCGCGCCTGCCCAAGCTTCAACGTGGCGACACCGTCTTTGTTGACAAACGTCTGCTCAACCGCTGCTGCATCGGGGGCGTGCTGTGCGATCACGTCACTCAACCCAGTGTGAAGCGCCAAAAGTCGCGCGCCCAAATCACCGGTTTTCGTTTTGATGATGCCATTTGCGACATGACGCAGACGCGGGCCCACCATTTCGATGACACCCCACCCCATATTGGCCAAGCCAGGATCGATTCCCAGTATCCGCATAGTCGCCTGCCTGCTGTTATATTTATGCGTTTCAGCAGTAGCACGAAACGCGAACATTTGCCAAACAGAAACAAATATCGGCGTATTTCGCGAATTGTTACAAAACAGCCAAGGTTTTCGTGACCTGCGACATCCTGAACACCTGTGGATACTTTTGTCCAAATACGACATTTCAGGTGCAAATCGGGGCAGGCTTGACCTGCAAATAGCCCAATAACGACAGGCTATTTGTTCATTTTCGACATATGCAGTCCGATCATAGCTGCATTGCAGAAATACTCACTATCCGGAAATATCTTTCCCGCCTAAATGGGCGCCATCACGCACCCATAAACGCATAATTTTTGCGCAGTAAAGGAATACGATCATGGCCGTTATCGAAACATCCCGCTTCGCACCCGCAGCAAGCACATTCACAGTTGCCGCTCCGTTCATTGCGACTTTCGCGAAAGTAAAGTCTTGGAATGATGTGCGCCAGACACGCAAAGCGCTCAAGCAGCTATCTGCACGTGAATTGGAAGATGTCGGCCTGACATATGCAGACGTAGACGCGCTCTAAACCCTCAGGCGTGTCTCGAGCAAAAGCCGCACAGCCCTTTGGCCGTGCGGCTTTTTTTATGCGTGCTGGCTACAGAAATAGGGGCCGCTTTAGACGAACACCTGTAGATATTGAGCGATCCAGATGGTCAGGCTATCCGCTTGCATCATCCACGCTGCAAAGCCCCCCAAACCACCGGATGATTGTAAGCCCTCAACGCGTTCAACATACGCTGCAGGACCGTTTGTTGTGTAAGCAAACGCCTTAAATAGCCAAAACGCAGCAGCAGCCAAAAGCACCAAGTGCCACGGAAAACCGCCACGCGCCGGAGCGCGGCCCAGTACCATGCCATCGTGATTTACAGACTGTGTACGATAATACCCTGCGCGCCGCTGCTGCTTGGCCAATCGCTTCATTTTGGACTTAAACTTTTGCCGATCAGACATACCGTTGCCCTCAGTTACTCATTCGTTACTGAGGGTCTTGTTAACACAATTTTAAGATAATTGCTCTGTTTTTCTTACGGCAACGTTAATTGCGGGTCAGCGTGAGGGTCGTCCAGTCACCGATACTGCTGCGTTTGCGCAGCTCAAAACCCGCGCTGCTGTAGCAAGTCTGTACCTCATCGGCTTGCTCATTCAGAATACCGGACAAGATGATATGCCCGCCCTGCGCACATGCGCCAGCCATATCATCCGCAAGCATCAACAGCGGCCCCTTGAGGATATTGGCAAAAATCAGATCAAACGGCGTGGCACCTTGTAGGGTCGGATGATCAAAGCCCGCCGCCTCAACACAGGTGATGCGCCCCTCCAGATCGTTGGCCTTTGCGTTGGCAAGCGCCACTTCTACAGCGACCTCATCAATATCGCTGGCCAGAACTGTTTGGGGCCATACTTTTGCAGCCGCCATCGCCAAAACGGCCGTCCCGCAGCCAATGTCAGCAACGTTCTGGCCAACAAAACCCGCGTCAATCAACTCATCAAGAGCAATCAAACACCCGAGCGTCGTGCCGTGGTGCCCCGTCCCAAAGGCCATTGCGGCCTCAATCAACAACGGGATTTTACCTTCAGGCAAGCTGTCTGCGTCATGGCTGCCATAGACCACAAAGCGGCCTGCCTCGACGGGCGGCAACTCGCGGCGCACATGGGCGACCCAATCAGTTTCAGGCACTTCAGAAACAACAAAATCTTTCGCTCCGTTCATGGCCGCCAAAAGCGCAAGGCCTGCCGCATCAGGTGCTTCGATGAAATACCCACCTACTTCCCAAACGCCCGAACCGTCTTCGACCTCAAAAACACCCACGCCTGTGGGCTCTGGCGTCAGCGTTTCAAGCGCCTCGCCCAAAGCCTCGGCCTGTGCTTTGTTGTTCAACGTGGTTAACGCGGTCCATGTCATCATCGGTTTGATCTCCTTTTGGGCGCGCAAATGGCAAGCCGCAGTGTTTTGATTTTATTCGAAAGGGTCGTCGTCATAGCCAACGCCCGCGAGATACAGCCCGTGCGGTGCGCTCACCGGACCGCAAGCAGACCGCTCGCATGCCTCAAGCCTGCGTTTAACATCAGATGGTTCAAGATGCCCCGCGCCGACACGTTCAAGTGTGCCAACAAAGCTGCGGACTTGATTATGCAGGAACGACCGCGCGCGCACATCAAAGCGAAACTCAGCACCGCCCGGGTACGGATGTTCGCTTACATCTAAACGGTCGAGCGTTTTGAACGGCGTCAGACCTTGGCAAATAGACGAACGGAACGTGGTGAAATCATGATAGCCCAGCAAATGCTTGGCCCCCTCTTGCATCGCTTCCAGCGACAAAGGCGGCTTCACCTGCCAGACCAGCCCCGCTTCGTGCACAATTGGGGCGCGGCGCGATACCATTCTGAAAATATAGCGCCGCTCAACAGCGGAAAACCGTGCGTGAAACGCCTCGGTCACTTTCGCGCAGCCGATGATGGCAATGGGGTTCGGTTTCAGATGATAATTAATCGCCTCAGACAGCCGGAACGTGTCCCAATCACGCTCCATGTCCACATGGGCCACTTGCGCCCACGCATGAACGCCCGCATCGGTACGTCCTGCGGCCGCAATCTCATGGGCGCTACCGGCGACTTTACCGATGGCCTTCTCAATCATGCCTTGCACCGACGGCAAATCAACCTGTCGCTGCCAGCCGTGATAAGGCGCGCCGTTGTACTCGATTTTCAAGGCATATCTGTGCATGAACTCCAGTTAGCCCCAGATCACCCCCGTTGCAATCACTGCGCAATCACTAGACCAATTTGACGCCCGATTGAGTGTTCAGCGTCTTTGCGCACTTATACTGGCTGCGGCGGTCACGGGTCGCCGCCAAAGTATCACCGCCCACATAGTTTACAGCCACAAGGCCTACCCCTATAAGCACCCCATGATGTTTCAATCACTGCACATTATTCGAATTATATCCCCGGCGCTCTGACCTTATGAGCCGCCGGGCCAAGGCGTTCGAGACCCTCACGCCGCTCTCGCTATTCTATTGAAAATATGACGAAAAAGGACGCTCGATATGTGCGCCGAAACACCCGACTATAAAACCACACTCAACCTGCCCCGCACAGATTTCCCAATGCGCGCAGGTCTGCCCAAGCGCGAGCCTGAATGGCTTGCACGATGGGAAGAACTGGACGTCTATGGCCAGCTGCGCCAAAAATCTGGACGCAAGCCCTTCACGCTTCATGACGGCCCTCCCTATGCAAACGGTCATTTGCACATCGGCCACGCGCTGAACAAAATCCTAAAAGACATGGTCGTTCGCTCCCAACAGATGATGGGTCATGATGCCCGCTATATCCCAGGTTGGGACTGCCACGGCTTGCCGATCGAATGGAAAATCGAAGAGAAGTACCGCAAGAAAGGCCGCGATAAAGACGCAGTCGACGTGGTCGAATTCCGCCGTGAGTGTCGGGACTTTGCCAAAGGCTGGGTCGACATCCAACGCGAAGAATTCAAGCGCCTTGGCATCACTGGTAATTGGGAAAATCCATACCTTACAATGGAATATCATGCCGAGCGCGTGATCGCGGAAGAATTCCAAACGTTTTTGATGAACGGCACACTTTATCAGGGTTCAAAGCCTGTGATGTGGTCGCCTGTGGAAAAGACAGCCCTTGCGGAAGCTGAGGTTGAGTACCACGACCGCCAGACAGATGCGATCTGGGTTCCTTTTGCAGTTAAGGGTCAGACAGAAACTTATGTGGTGATCTGGACGACGACCCCGTGGACCATCCCGCAAAACCGTGCGGTCTGTTTTAACGAAACAGTAAGCTATGGTGCGTACAAGGTGAATTCCACGCCAGATGAATGTTGGGCCAAGGCAGGCGCAACATATCTCTTTGCCGATAATCTTGCTGAGAGCGCGTTTTCCGCCGCACGCCTTGATACTGAAATGTACACCCGTGTTGGGGATGTAAGCGCCGCCGAGCTTGCTGAACTGACCCTAAACCACCCGCTTCACGGTGCTGACGGCGCCGATGGGGAATGGGATTTCGACGTACCTATGCTGGCCGGTGATCACGTCACTGCCGATGCGGGCACAGGCTTTGTTCACACCGCCCCCAGCCACGGTGACGACGACTATCAAATCGGCCTGAAACACGGTCTTCCAATGACGTTCAACATCTTGGACGACAGTTCTTACCGCGCTGATCTGCCGTTTTTCGGCGGTGAGGTCATCCTGCGCTCAAACGGGAAGCCGGGCAAAGCGAACCAGAAAGTCATCGAAAAACTGGTCGAGGTTGGCGGCTTGCTAGCCCGCGCGCGGATCACGATCAGTGACGCACACTCGTGGCGTTCCAAAGCACCTGTCATCCGTTTGAACCGCCCACAGTGGTTTGCCGCGATCGACAAAGCCTGTGATGACGGGATGGACACACACGGCAAAACCATCCGTGAGCGCGCCCTGACCAGCATCGATGAGTTGGTGACATGGACGCCGCAAACGGGCCGCAACCGTCTTTACTCAATGATCGAAGCGCGCCCTGATTGGGTGCTGTCTCGTCAACGTGCGTGGGGCGTACCGCTGACATGCTTTGTCAAAACAGGCGCGAAACACGACGATCCAGACTACCTGCTGCGTAATGCTGACGTAAACGCACGAATCCTTGAAGCTTTCGAAGCTGAGGGCGCTGATGCGTGGTACAAAGACGGCGCGAAAGAGCGGTTCCTTAGCGGCATCGTGAACCCTGATGACTACACCCAAGTGATGGATATCCTTGATGTGTGGTTTGACAGTGGCTCAACCCACGCCTTTACCCTGCGCGACCGTGAAGACGGGTCTGAAGATGGCTTGGCCGACCTATATCTTGAGGGCACCGACCAACACCGCGGCTGGTTCCACTCATCCATGCTTCAGGCATGCGGCACCAAAGGACGCGCGCCCTATCGCGGCGTGCTGACACATGGTTTCACGCTTGATGAAAAAGGCATGAAAATGTCCAAATCCATCGGCAACACAATCGCACCAGAAGAGGTCACGAAACAATACGGCGCCGATATCTTGCGTCTTTGGGTCGCCCAATCTGATTACACCGCTGACCTGCGCATCGGGCCGGAAATCCTGAAAAACGTGGCCGATAGTTACCGTCGCCTGCGTAACACGATGCGCTTTATGCTGGGCAGCCTTGCGGACTTTGATGCGGCAAAAACCGTAGCGCCCCAAGACATGCCCGAGCTGGAACGCCTCATGCTGCACAAGATCGCCGTGTTGGATGAAACTGTGCGCAACGGCTACGCAAAATACGATTTCCAAGGTGTGTTCCGTGCCATCTTCGATTTTGCGACACTTGATTTGTCATCGTTTTACTTCGACATCCGCAAAGACGCGCTTTATTGCGACGGTGACACGAACCGCCGGCTTTCTGCATTAACCGTGCTGGATATTCTGTATGGCCGCCTCACAACATGGCTTGCGCCGATCTTGACCTTCACAATGGAAGAAGTCTGGCTTGAGCGAAACGGGGCTGAAACAAGTGTCCACCTTGTTGACTTCGTGCAAACTCCAGCCAAATGGCGCGATGACGCGCTGGCTGCGAAGCTCGACAAAATCCGCGCAATCCGCCGCGTCGTAACAGGTGCGCTGGAAGGTGAGCGGACGGCAAAAGTCATTGGCTCCTCGCTTGAAGCTGCGCCAACGGTCTATTTGTCGCCAGAACTTTTTGCCCTGATCGATGCGGATAACTTCGCAGACCTGTGCATCACCAGCCAAATCACGGTTGTCGAAGGCGTAGGCCCTGAGGGCGCGTTCGCCCTTGATGACGTAGCAGGCGTCGCCGTGAGCTTTGCAAAGGCAGACGGCGAAAAATGCGCCCGCTGTTGGAAGGTGCTGCCAGATGTTGGAAGCCACAAGCACGACGGCGTTTGCAGCCGCTGTGACAGCGCCCTTTCATAAATCGATACCGTCGAAATTTTGCGCGTAGGTCTTTGGGCCTGCGCGCGTTTTTTATGACACACGCTTTTTCCCCGCATATGACACTTAACAAAAATGTAATTGCCGCGACGTGAATACCGCCAAAACGCACACTCGGCTCTTGACCCCGCCGGCTACAAAAACAACTGTGATCCAATGTTAGCATACTCTCTCCGCCGCCTATTTCAGTCCTTCATTGTCTTGCTCGTTGTGGGGCTTGTCGCCTTTTCGATGTTCCGCTTTGTAGGCGACCCGATTGACAGTTTGTTGGGCCAGGAACGCACCCAAAGCGATATTGAGCGGTTGCGCGGAGAGTTGGGCCTCGATGACCCGTTTGTTGTCCAATATGGCGCGTTTTTGGGCCGTGCTATGCAGGGGGATTTCGGGCTGAGTTACCGCCAAGCCCGCCCTGTTGCCGAGATCATCGCCGAACGCGCACCTGCCACCCTTGAGCTTGCCTTGGTGTCTGCCGGATTTGCGATGTTTTTCGGTGTTGTCCTTGGCATTTTCACCGCCATTAGGCGCGACGGTTTCGCCGCCAACGCCATCATGTCGGTCTCATTGATCGGGGTCAGTTTGCCCACATTTTTGATCGGCATTCTGCTGATCTATCTGTTTTCAGTTGAATTGGGCTGGCTGCCCAGCTTTGGGCGCGGTGGCGTTGTTGATCTGGGCTGGTGGACGACTGGATTTGCGACCGGATCAGGCCTTAAAGCGTTGATATTACCGTCCATTACACTTGGGCTTTATCAGATGACGTTGATCATGCGGCTGGTCAGGTCCGAGATGCTGGAAGTCCTGCGCGCGGATTACATCCGCTTTGCCCGCGCCCGTGGTATCCGCGAAAAATCAGTCAACTTCCGTCACGCCCTAAAGAACACATTGGTCCCCGTGATTACGGTCACCGGCCTGCAACTGGGCAGCATCATCGCCTTTGCGATCATCACGGAGACAGTGTTTCAGTGGCCCGGCGTTGGGTTGCTGTTTATTAACGCTATTCAGTTCGTCGATATCCCTGTGATGGCCGCTTATTTGATGCTTATTTCAGTGATGTTTGTGGCAATTAATCTCATCGTCGACCTGCTTTATTTTGCAATTGATCCGCGTCTGCGCGCTGACCGTTCGGGAGGACATTAATCATGGCTGATACAACGCCTGCTCCAAAACCGCGCGGACGCCTTGCCCATTGGTGGGATGGCGATTTTGCTTATCAATTCCGCCGCTCGCCCGTTGCGATGATCTCTTTCACAGTTGTGATGTTGATGGTGTTGGCAGCAATTTTTGCGCCGTTAATCGCACCATACGACCCATTTGATCCGGCCTCCCTGAACCTGATGAACGGGTTTTCAAGCCCGATGGAGCCCAACGCATTCACTGGCGAAACCTTTTGGCTGGGCACCGATGATCAGGGCCGCGATGTGTTCTCAACCATCCTTTACGGGCTTCGCATTTCACTATTTGTGGGTGCGGCAGCGGTTGGGTTTGCAATGGTTCTGGGCATCACTTTGGGCCTTGTTGCCGCATATGTCGGAGGGTGGGTCGAGACCATCATCATGCGGATCGCAGACGTTCAACTGACCTTTCCGGCGATCTTGGTTGCCATGCTGATCTTTGGCGTGGCCAAGGGGATCACCCCCGTCGAGTACCGTGATCAAATGGCAATCTGGGTCTTGATTGTGGCAATTGGCTTGTCCGATTGGGTCCAATTTGCGCGTGTTGTACGTGGTGCGACCCTTGTTGAGAAGAACAAAGAATATGTCCAAGCAGCCCGCTTAATTGGCCGCGGCTCCGGCGCAATCATGCTGCGCCACATCCTGCCAAACGTGCTGAGCCCTGTGCTGGTCATTGCAACCATCTCGCTTGCCTTGGCAATCATTGCCGAAGCAACCCTGTCATTTTTGGGCGTAGGCGCACCGCCGACGCAACCATCTCTTGGCACGCTTATCCGTATCGGTCAGGGCTTTTTGTTCTCGGGCGAGTGGTGGATTTTGCTGTTCCCTGCTTGCACCCTTCTGGCCCTTGCGCTGGCCGTGAACTTGCTGGGCGATTGGTTGCGCGACGCCCTAAACCCAAAACTGCGCTAAGCCGCGACGTAACTGGTTAACCCCGAGGACCACCCCATGTCTGAAGCTGTCTTATCGATCCGCAATCTCACTGTCGAAATACCGACACGTGGCGGTATTTTGCGGCCTGTTGATCAGATTAACTATGATATCAACCGCGGTGAAATTTTGGGAATTGTCGGCGAGTCCGGCGCCGGTAAATCAATGGCAGGTAATGCTGTGATTGGCCTGCTGAACCATCCCGCAAAAATTACGGGCGGCGAGATTTGGCTGAACGGCGCGCGTATTGATCAGCTTGAAGGCGAAGATATGCGTCGGTTGCGCGGCAAGCATATTGGCATGGTTTTTCAAGACCCGCTGACCTCGCTTAACCCACTGTTGCGCATCGGCGATCAGCTAACTGAAACAATGCTTGAGCATCTGGACATCTCGCGCGATGAGGCACGCAAACGCACGGCTGCGGCCTTGGATGAGGTTGGTATTCCCGCAGCGGCCCAACGCCTTGATAGCTATCCCCATGAATTTTCCGGTGGCATGCGCCAACGCGTTGTTATTGCTTTGGCGCTCTGCGCTGAACCGTCGCTGATTATTGCGGACGAGCCGACGACTGCGCTTGATGTTTCGGTACAAGCGCAGATCATCGCTCTACTTAAACGGCTGTGTCGTGACCGTGGCACGGCTGTCATGCTGATCACGCACGACATGGGCGTCATAGCCGAAACCGCCGACCGCGTAGCCGTCATGTATGCTGGACGATTGGCCGAATTGGGCAACGTACGCGATGTGGTCACACACCCCGAACACCCATACACAGACGGGCTAATGGGCTCCACGCCGCTGGCCAGCAAAGGCCTAAAACGCCTGCGCCAAATTCCAGGTTCAATGCCGCGCTTAACGGCCATGCCCGAGGGCTGTGCTTTTCATCCGCGCTGTGAATTTGCCCAAGACATTTGCCGTGCAGAGCCCCGCCCAAAACTGAATGGTGGGCGGTCTGCATGCCACTTTCCAATACAACAACCGGCTGAGGAAACAGCGTAATGGCGATGATCCAGGTCAAAAACCTCACCCGCATTTTTGACGTCTCAAAACCGTGGCTCAACCGCGTCATTGAGCGGCTTCCCAAAGCGATGCTCACCGCCGTGTCAGACGTTAGTTTTGATGTTGAGGAACGGACGGTTTATTCACTTGTTGGCGAAAGCGGCTCGGGCAAATCAACCATCGGCAAAATGGCCGTGGGCTTGTTGAAGCCAACGGATGGCAGCGTGCTGATCAACGACATCGATCTGAGCCGCGAGACAGACAGCGGCAAGCTTGATAAAGCGCGCAGTGACATCCAGATGATTTTTCAGGATCCGTACGCCTCCCTCAATCCGCGATGGCGTGTGCGTGAGATTATCAACGAACCTGTATCGGCCCGTGGCGGCAATGTTGTTGGCCTTGCAGAAAAGCTTCTTGAGCAAGTCGGTTTGTCGTCGCTGGACGCAGATAAGTTTCCCCATGAGTTTTCCGGCGGCCAGCGGCAGCGCATTTGTATCGCCCGCGCTTTGGCCAGTGAACCAAAGCTGATTGTATGTGATGAGCCGACCAGTGCGCTGGACGTGTCAGTACAGGCGCAGGTGCTGAACCTGATGTCAGACCTGCAGGAAAACCTTGGTCTGACCTATTTGTTCATCAGTCACGATTTGACAGTGGTTCAGCACATCAGCGACAAAATTGGTGTGCTGTACTTGGGCCGTCTTGTGGAAGAAGCTACACCGGATGAGCTGTTTGAGAACCCCAAGCACCCCTACACCCAGATGCTTTTGGCAGCCGCCCCAAAGATGGATGGGTTTGGCCGTGAGATTGATCCGCCACAAGGTGAAATACCTGACCCAATTAACCCGCCCACTGGCTGCGCGTTTCACCCACGTTGTCCGATCGCTACGGCGAAATGTTCGGCTGAGCGTCCCGAAATGCGTGTGGTCAGAGGTGCGCGGGTGGCCTGCCATTTGGCAGAATAGGCGTAAGATCAGTCAGTTAGATAGAACACAGGGCCACCTGCTGCGTCAGCATCTGCTTGATCGTGGGTGACCATAATGACGGGCAGCTGACGCGCCCGCGCGGTATCAAACACAAGTGTCCGGATCTGGTCACGGCGTTCCGTGTCCAGCCGTGAAAATGCTTCGTCCAGCAATAAAACACGCGGTTCCGACAATAGCATCCGCATCAACGCAACCCGTGCTTTTTGCCCACCGGACAGGGTTTCTGGATCACGGTTCGCAAACCCCTCTAAGCCAATCTCTGTAAGAGCCTGATCAATGCGCGCGAGCCTATCGGCCCTCCGAACATCTGCGCTTAGCCCAAAGGCTAGGTTTTGCCCAACACTCATGTGTGGAAAGAGCAGATCATCTTGAAACAGAATGCCGACTTGCCGCTGATTAGAGGGCAAGGCGCATAGATTTGCACCATTCAGCAGCACCGCCCCTGTTGCCGTAAAATCAGACGGCAAAGTACCAATAATATAGTTAAGCAAAGTCGACTTGCCCGCACCTGACGGCCCCATAACAGATAGCACTTCACCCGCAGCAACTGTTTGGTCAATCGAGATTAATTCACGCCCATCTTTGGAAATACGGATATTATCAAGGTGCAGTTCGTGGCTCATTTAATGTGTCCTTTGCGGGCGTAGAAATTAGGCATCAGACAGCCCCCGACGGTTACGCCAAATGATCTGAGGAAGCAAAAGTGCTGCTGCAAACGGCAGGATCGCAGCAACAGTTTGGGCCAAGCCATAAACCCCAATCGCGCGGCGGTCGCCCCCCGCGGCAAGGGCGACGGCTTCGGTTGTTAAGGTCGACAGTCGCCCGCCCCCGACCAAAAGTGTGGGCAGGTACTGACCGACGGAAGCGGCAAACCCAACGGCTACAGCAGTCAAGACAGGCGCCAGTAACATGGGCAAGCGCACCCGCCAAAGGACTCCGTTTGCAGAACGCCCCAAGGCGGCGGTAATCGTGCCGAACCGCACATCCCAAGCCCGAAACGGATCCGACAAAGACAGAAAAACATAAGGCAGCACAAAGACCAAATGCGCCAGAACCACAGGAACAAATCCGCTCTTCAACCCAGTGGACAGCATCAGTGTCTGAAGGCCCGGCAGGAACGCGGTTTGCGGCACCATGAGAGGTAGATAGAGCAAAAACACACCTCGCTCTGACATGGTGAAGTCAAAGCGGTATTCAGCCTCTAAACATCCCAGCGTCAACAAAACCGCTATGAACGTTGCACAAACTGCGATCAGCAAAGTGGTTATACCGGTATCAAAAATGTTGCCCCAGTGCCGTGACCATGAACGCGCACTTAGGCTGTCAGGCAGTACGTCTGGGTATGACCAAAGCCCTGCAACGCTCCATACCCCTAATGAGACGAGCCCCAAAAGAACGCCTGTGCAAACCAGTACGCCTGCCCCAAGGCCAACGATCCGCAAAGCATTATCACCGAAACTTCGCGTTCCGCGCATCACCCACTTGGCACCCAATATGCCAACCAAAATCTCGCCGCCGCGCCACAAGATCAGGCTGCCAATAACAAGTAGAAGCTGAACCAGCGCTGCTGCGGCCGCTTCAAGTCGCATCGCCAAATCCGGATCAGACATCCATTTGACGATTTGAACAGATAAAGTCGGCGGCGTGTTCGGACCCAGCACGATGGCCACGTCAACAGTTGACATAGAATAAGCCAGAACAACATAAACCGGTAACCTGATCTGGGCGTAGACCCGTGGGAAAACTGTTTTAAGCCAGCCGGTTACACGCCCATACCCCAAGGCGGCGGCGATTGTGGCGCTTGATTTTGCATTGACTTGTCCCAAGGCTGCCAAGCTCATCAGCAGCAAAAATGGCACCTCTTTGGCAACGAGGCCAACCACCATCGCAAGGCCCCAGTGGTCCTGAACGATGAGCACATCTGGCGGACGCTCCCAACCTGTCAGCCATGGCGAGAATGCACGTGCCACCCATCCCGATGGGGTGATCAGAAACGCAATACCAAACGCCGCGGCCGCGTGTGGGACCGAAAGTAACGGGGACAGCAAACGCCGGATAAGGTTAAACGCCCGCGTGCCGTGCCACCCCGCAATGATCAAAACTGTGATCAAAAGCGACAGAGACGTTGCCAAAAATCCCGTTGTCACACTGAGCACCACTGCATGTGGAAAGCCGCCCCAGCGAAACAAATCCACAAATGGAGCCACTGTCCATTCTGTCATATTGGCCGCGGGCAAATACCCAAACGCGGGCGCTATGGTGCCCAGCAATCCGGCCACGACGGGACCAAGCATCGCCAGCACCGTCAGCAACGGCAGCCATCTTATGCTGATCCCGCGACGCATATTTAGAACATGCTGCCCGCGTAGCTTGGTGTAAAAAACGCCCCGCAAGGGGGCGTTTCAGGAGAGGTCATCCACCCCATACTTATTGCGCAACACCGTAACGCGCGGCCCAATCATCAGCCAAGCGTGTAGCCCAGCTTGGGTGTGGTTCCGGCAGGGCTGTGCCCAGTTCCGCTGGCGACAAAGTGGCCACGCCAAGGTCAAGCGCGTCAAATGCAGCGCGCTCATCCGTGCTAAGCGCATCCATATTCAATACCGTGCCATAGCCCAAGATATCAGGGTTTTGTGCGCGGGTCTGTGCTTCGGCGGACATCAAGAAGTTCGCAACTACCATTGCGCCCTCGGAGCTGCCTGAGTTGTAGGGAATGGCTACAAAAGATGCATTGCCCAACGTGCCTTTGTCCAACACGAACGTACGCGCAGTGTCTGGTAGTTGAAAGTTTGCAATCGCCGCAGAGGCTTCACCGGGCGAAAACGAAATCGCTAGATCGACTTCGTTGTCAGCGATCAATTGTAATTGGCGCGGTCCGGTTTGGGGGTACGCTTTGCCTTGGCGCCACAAAGTCGGCGTGAGCGCGTCCATAAAGTCCCACAGCGGTGCAGTAACCTCATCATAATTATCGCCAACTGGCGCGCTCAGCACAGTTGTGTCGTCCAGCAAATCAATCAGCGCTTGTTTGAGAAATGTCGTGCCCAAAAAGTCCGGTGGTTGCGGGAAAGTAAAGCGGCCAGGGTTCGCAGACGACCATTCCAGAATAGCCTCCATTGAACCAAGAGGCGCAGCTAAGTCAGCGGTATCATGGATGAAAACCACCTGCGCCATTGCCCATGGGCTCTCCATACCGTCGGTAGGAACCGTAAAGTCAGACTGGACAGATTTGCCTTGCGCATCGACAAGTGCCCAGTTCGGCAGGCTTTCCGCAAAGGGGCCGAACAACAAATCTGCATCTTTCATCGCAGCAAAATTGGCACCGTTGATCCAAATCATATCAATCGCGCCGTCCTCATTCTGGCCCGCTGATTTCTCGGCAAGAACGCGCGAAACCGCATCCGCAGTGTCGGACAGTTTTACGTGCTCAAGTGTAACGCCGTAGTCTTCGGATACGCGCTCCCCGACCCATGCAATAAAATCATTGGTCTGCGTAGAGCCGCCCCATGCATTCCAATAAACCGTTTGGCCATTGGCCGCGCCAGTCACAGCATCCCAGTTTTCGGGGTCAGTTTGAGCAGTGGCTGTGGTGCTCAACGCGCAAAATGCCAGCGCAGCGGTGCGGAGTATATTCATTAATCAGTCCTTTGTATGTGACAGGAATATCAGTGACGCAGCTCTAAGACGCAAGCTTGCTGTCAGAAAACACAGCCCGCCGAATAGCCACGCGCCAATCGTAAAATAAGTTGGAAGCAGACAAAGAAGAACGAAAAACACAATCGTCTCGGTCCCCTCAAGAATGCCATTAGAATAATAAAATGACTTTTGACCCTGCGCCGACGTGCTCTTGCCGTGGCGGTCTGCCAACATCGCATAGCCAAGAAAACTGGCGCCATTGAAATAAAAACTCGTCAGCAACCATGCACCCGCAGGACCATTCGCCAACGGATCGTGCCAAACAAAGGCCATTGGAATGAGGCCGTAAAAGAGAAAATCGCAGGCAATATCGAGATACCCACCGAAGTCGGTTTTGGCACTCGCCCGCGCAACCGCGCCGTCCAAACCATCCGCGATACGCGACGCTAACAGCAAGATAAGACCTGTCCAGAAAGCCCCAAAAGTGATTGCAGTAGCAGCTAAGGCCCCAATCCCAAGCCCCACCAACGTCACCGTGTTGGCCGTAACCCCACGCGCAGCAAGCGTACGCCCCACCGCGTTCAGCGCAGGGTTAATCAGCGGACGTATACGCGCATCAAGCATGGGCACCCTTTTCAAAAGACTGGCATTTCAGTGCCCCTAACCCGTTAAAGATGCAACTCTTGGCACGAAGGAATGACAAAAATGTGTAACTGCGGCCCACATCTGGGATGGTCAGCCTAGTAATCTTTTTCAAAGAACAGGCCAATGCTGCTCTTGCCGTCACTACTCACACTGCCCCGACCAACCAGATTACGCGTCAGATCAATGTTGAGGGAAACTGCGGATTCATCACCCACTTCCACCTCGGTATAGACGTTCTGGGAAACATATTTTCCCGCGCGGACCGCGACGCTACCATCTTCATCAGTGGACACATCAAGGTCATCTAACTCAAGGCCACGCCGTAGTTTGGCGACCACTCCTTCGCCGCCGCGTCCCTGCAAACGGCGCACAGCCGTGGCAAGCTGCAGCGCTTGGAATGCGGACAGCTGATCCACGCCTTTTTCAAAAAATATCTGTGCAAGCACCTCGTCAGGGGCTGCTGCGGGGGTCGCCTCAAAGGTCACTTCAGGATCACTTGCACGGCCTGATAAGATCACGCTTGCTGTGCCCGCTCCGGTTTCTGTTGAGGCGACAAATCGAATGAACGGATCAAAATCGCCGATAAGCTGCACCGATCCCTCATCAAGCACGAACCGCTTTGTTAGCAAATCAAGACGTCCGCGCAACAAATCAAACCGACCCACAGAGACCAGCGCATCAGGCGAGCCTTGAATGCGCAATTGCCCGCCAAGTTCCGCGTCCAGGCCGCGCCCCCGAACAAAAATTTGTTGCGGTGCATCAATGCTGATGTCCAGTTGCAATGGTGAGTTACTTTGGGAAGGCGCATCCGCGCGGCTAAGTCCTGCGCGACGCTGGGTGGCCACCGCACCCGCAGAAGCACCGCGGTGAACAATCTCAGGGACAATCCCGAAAGACGTAAGACCAGTAGAGGGAATCGTGACGTCGGTTTTCCCCAACATCAATTGGCCCGAAATACGCGGGCCCGCCGCCAACAGTCCTGACACATCAAGAACACCAGAAACCTGTGTGCGGTAAAGATCTGGGTCCAGAACACCAACATTCTCAAGGCGAATATCCAGCTGCGCCCCCAGCCCCTTTGAAAGTGTAATATCGCCATCAACCTGCGCCGCACCACCCGTAGAGGCCTGCGCGCGCAGCTCAACTTGTGCCGTACTTTGAGAGACCCGAATTTGCCCCACGCCTTGTGTCAGCGCGATACCAACGCTTGGTGCAGAGACACGCAGATCATTCAGATCGATCACACCGCTCAAAGCAGCAAGCCCCAATGGTCCTTGCAGCCGCGCATCCACGTCGGCGCGCCCTTGAACAGTGCGCGGTTCAATAAATGGATTGGCCAATTGCAGCGGAATTGTCCCGTCGATTACCAGATCAGCAATACCGTTTCGACTGACCGATCCTTGAGTATTTGCGCGGGCTCCAGCAGGTCCCAAAAGCGCGGTGGTGACCTCCCAATCGCTACCAGCACTGTCTGCCGAGCCAGTCACGGTAAGTGGGCCAGAGACGTTCGGAATGATCAGGCCAAGGTCCGCAAGCGTGGCGTCAAAATTAGCCGAGGAGACTGTGCTTGAAAGCGATGCTGTGGCCTCGGCCGAGAGTTGCGGGTTGCTAAGGGAAAACTTCTCGAGTTGGGTTCCTGCCTCATCACGGCTCAAGTTTGCACTGATCTCGCTGGTCCCACGCAACAAAGCATCTGCCATCGGCTCACCGATACGCAAAGACTGGCCAGTGCCTTGTGCTAAAACAGAAAACCGCCCACCTGCGTCTGCATTCCCAGTTATTGAAAATGCCGCAGCACCTGAAAGGGGCATGCCAGAGACGGCGCTGAACCGCGCCAAATTATCTGCGCGTGCACTTACGTCAAAAGCGGTTTCAAACGCATTATCAAGGCCGCTGACACGCGCAGTTCCACGCAGTCCGTACTCATCACCGTCCACGGTCAAATTGCTTAACTCGAAAGGTAGCCCTTGGGTATATTCGGTGAAAAAGGATGCCCGGACTGTCTCGCCCAAAGCGTCGTTAAGGCCAGCATCACCAACGTCTAAATCCAGCGCTTCGAGAGCAAAGATACCAGCGATGCTGCCAATCGATGCACCTGCCGGAACAAGTGTGCCACCACCTTCGATGCCCAACCGCCGCGCAGAAACTGTATCGCGCACAAAACGTCCAACACCAATACGCGCTCGCCATGTGTCCGCTTTGGCACTGTCGTAATCAACATCCAAAGACACCCTACCAACAGTTGTGGGAACACCTCCAATTGGCAGCAAGATTGGAGCACCAGATGATGTTTCAATGACACCATTTAGGTCAATAAATTCTGGCCACAAAGCCGTGTTCAGGCGCAACGATCCACCTAGATCAAGGGTCGAGGTTTTCGCGTTCAGAGTATCAAGTTCAACCGCGCCACTCGCACGCCGCGTTCCGCGGACTTTAAGAGAAACCCTATCACCAAAAAACGTCTGATATTCCGGCAGAAATAGGGGCGCGACATCACCTGCAACATCCGCCACAAAGGCCAAATCAGATGCGCTGCCCGCCACCTCAAGACTTTCAGTGATTTGCGTCTGTCCAACCGCATTTAAGGTAATACTGCCCCGAAGACGCTCAGTGTCGTTTGTGGCCAAGGCTAAACTTGCGCCGAACGCATCCAGTGGGCCTGCACCTTGAATTGTAAGATCAATCGATGGGCTTTCGGGCAGGTTCAATGCCTTGGCCGCCAAGCCGCCTTCCCCCTCAGCCAACTGCAAATCTATACCTAAAACAGCATTTTCGTTGGCATATGTAACGGCCCCCTCGAACGAGCCGCGCTGCCCATCTGTACGATCGGCGTTGAATATCACATCGATTGCACCGTCGATTAACGAAACACGGGCCGACAAAGAAAGACGCGCAGGTGCACCCAAAACGCTCTCACCCAGAGTGATGTCAGGGGCTGTAAGGCTGCCGATTTCAATGGAAACGGGTAGTTCGGGCAAGCGGAACGGCGTGGCCTCTGCAGCTGGTAATCCGCTTTCTTCGGCGTTGGGCAAGCGGAATAGCTCGATCTTTTCAGCGGCCAATGTATCCACATCAATGCGGCCTGACAAAAGCGCAGCGCGGCTCCATATTAGCGTTGCGTTTGAAATCCGCAGCCAAGTGCCATCAAAATCCGCGATCTCGATTTCATCAATGGTAGCCTCGCTTGATAGCGCCCCTTTGAAACCGCGGATCGTGACCTCGCGGCCCTCGCCGCCCAAACTGCTTTCCAATAATCCAGCCAGATATCCGCGATCCCCATCAGACGTCTGGGCATGTAGCGGCGCGCTAAATGCGACCAAAATTGCCAGAAAAGATGCGAATAGCCAGCCGCTTAGGCCCCACTTCCTCAAACCCAAGCCCATCAAAACGACTGTCCAATACCGATGTAGATTTGGAAATCAGACGTTGGGCGCGGTCGGTCAATTGGGACTGCAAAATCCACGCGAATAGGCCCGATACCCGTGTCATAGCGCAGACCAATACCCGCGCCACTGTGGCTTTCACCCTTTGATCTGGGCGTGCTTTCTTCGCTGATGGTGCCCGTGTCGATGAACCCAACAACGCCCAATGTATCCGTGGCCCGAAAACGCGCTTCGGCCGACAGACCTAAGAAAGATTTGCCACCCGTTTCCGCCGTTGAGCCACCGCCGACGGGTACGCCCAATGATTGAAAATCTTGGCCGCGCACAGTTCCGCCCCCGCCCGAAGTGTAGAGAAAATCAGCCGGCGCCTCCCCGATGGAGGGTCCGATCAACGCGCCAATTTGGGCACGCAACGCAAAAGTCACAGGCCGCTCGGACCCAACTGTTTTGTAGGCCCGCCCATCGAATGAGAACCGCGCCCCATCGGTGGTATCGTCCAAACCAAGATAAGGCGTCAGCCCAACATCTGCAAAATATCCGTCACGGGGATCAAGTTTTTCATCGCGGTAATCGAAAGTCACGGACAAGGGCACAGTAAGAAGTGTATAGGTCTCGGAGCCGCGCGCATCAATTGTGCTCGCGCGCTCAAGTCCCAATCCAAAAGTATAAGTTCGCTTTGGCGTCGCGTAACGGCGAATGCCGGCCTCAAGAGCAAAACGGTCAACATTTACCGTCGCTGTATCAAGCGCTTCGAGTGCGCCATTTGCAAAAAAATCCGTGTCTTCGTTGAAAGTGGCGGGGCGGTTATACTCCGCGCTTAGTGCATAGTCCTCGCCGCTGCCTGTATCGCCAATGCCTGACACGCGCGCACCAAGGCGCAGACGTTCTGCACCGCCAAAAAGATTACGGTGCAACCAAAAAGTGCTTAGTTCGGCCCCCGCTTGGCTGGACAGTTCGGCACCAAAACCAAACCGGCGCGGGGCGCGGTCGTTTACTTGCAGGGCAAAATCAAGGCTGTCGTCGTCATTTGCGTTATCCGCCTCAACAAGTGCGATGGTGTCAAAAGCACCTGCGCGGCGCAGACGTGTCGTCACCAACTCCACCTCAATCGGGTCAAAACCCGCACCAGTTGGAAGACCCGCGATTGCCCTGATCCGTTCCGCACGCACAGCGGATGCACCCGAAAGTGATAGGTCCCCGAACGTGAGGTAAGGGCCTTTGTCGACAACAATAGCCACATCAAGAACGGCCTCATTGTGCTGCGCGGTAATTGATTGGCGCGCCACATCAGCTTTGGCATGCCCCCTTGCGCGCCAACCTTCGATGGTTTGCTCCGTGGCAGTTCGGATGCTTGAAAGGGCGGCAAGTGCGCCGGTCTCGAAACCAATCAAAGCATCAGTTTTGGGCGCAATTGGAGATATATCAGCCTGGCCCAACACAAAACTTGGCCCAGGGTTTACCGTAATTTGCACTTCAGAAATCTTGGGCGGCGCAACAGCGGCAGGAATGCCTGCGGCCTCAGCATCATCAAGTTTGATCGACACCTCTGCCCCGTAAAACCCGTTTTCATAAAGGGCGGACACAACACGTGCGTAATCAGCCCGCGCTGCCCCTAAAATATCTTGGGCACTGTTTGCATCACGATTGCGCAGATCGCGCAACAGCGTTGCCGCGCGCACTGATTTGGTCAGATCATCATCGTCACCTTCGACGCTGACCGAAAGATCAAAAGCCCAGATCGCGGGCGCACAAAAAACAGATGCAGCAGCGGCAACCAAAAAAGAACGCTTCATAATCACACCCAAACAGCCATCAATTTGCGACATCCAATAAAATGCAAAAAGGGCGCGCAACAAAGATGCTGCACACCCTTCTATCCCTAACAGGTCATAAGCGTTTGGCCAGTAATCTGTGGCGAGTTATCGCCGACACACGCCCCGTACCCTACACAAAATATCCGTGCACTACGCCGGATATAAAAGAGAACGACCCTGAGCGAACAAATGTGTCTTTGCAGCAGGCGCTGCAAGGCGCAAAGACTGGCCGCGCAGCCCTTGATGAATGCCTGCCAATTTGGCAATGACCGGCGAGGCGTCCTTGGAGACTGGCTCAAAGTAAAGCTGGGTCACTTCGCCCAGGGCCTCCACAATATTAACCCGTCCTTCAAAAACATATGCGTCACTTTCGGTAGGGACCATATCCTCGGGCCGGACACCAACGTTTACACCCAAACCCGCCTGCGCATCGGTCGTTGGCACGTCACTCAGGACCGTACCGCCGCCGTCTAACGACACTTCTGTTTGGCTTCCGGTCTTAGTGATTTTGCCGGGCAAAAGGTTCATTGCGGGCGAGCCGATGAATTGCGCCACAAACTCGTTTTCGGGACGCTCATAAAGCTCAAGCGGCGTACCAACTTGCGCAATGCCTTTATTGGCCAGTACCACAATTCGGCTAGCAAGGGTCATCGCCTCAACTTGGTCATGAGTCACATAGATCATCGTTGAATTCGGCATGCTTTCTTTAAGCTGCGCGATCTCAATACGGGTCGCCACACGAAGGCTGGCATCAAGATTAGAAAGCGGCTCATCGAACAGGTATACCTTGGGGTCGCGCACGATCGAACGACCAATCGCCACCCGCTGGCGTTGCCCACCTGAAAGGGCTTTTGGCAACCGGTCAAGGTAATCTTCAAGCTGCAACACACGGGCCGCGTGGTTCACTGCATCGTCGATTTCCTTAGGCGTTTTCTTGGCCAACTTCAGAGCAAACGCCATATTGTCGCGAACAGTCATGTGCGGATAAAGCGCGTAAGACTGAAATACCATGGCGATGCCACGCTGTGCGGGGGGCACATCATTCATGCGCTCCCCGTCGATCAACAGCTCACCGCCCGAGATTGTTTCCAACCCCGCAATCATACGCAGCAGCGTGGATTTGCCACAGCCAGACGGACCAACAAAAACAATGAGCTCGCCCGTTTCGATATCAAGGTTGATATCGTTCAGCACATTGACCGCATTGCCGTAGGTCTTGGCAACGTCTGTGAGTTTTAAATCCGCCATTTATTCACCTTAACTTATCCAACGTTGCAAAAAATATCTGCCAAGGCCCAAGACCGACCGTGCCATTATCCATCGTGCCTGTGCTCAGCGCACTGTCAACAGGCTGCCAATTGCCGGACGGGGCCGCAACGCTCGCGCCATCAGAAGACAGATTGAACGCGCAGAAAATGGTTTCTTTGTTGAGCGTGCGGGTAAAGCTAAGCACATTGCCTTTGGCCTTCAGCTCTGCGTGATCACCGCTGACCAAAGCAGGGTTCGCACGGCGGAAATTCAACATATGGCGGTAATGGTGCAAAGGCGCGTCGGCATCCGCCTCTTGGGTCTCAACGTTGCGCGCCAAATGGTCTGACATAACAGGCAACCAAGGCGCGCCGCTGCTAAACCCGCCAGAAGCGTTTGAACGTTCCCAAACCATCGGGGTGCGGCATCCATCACGGCCCTTAAACTCGGGCCAAAATTCGATGCCGTAGGGATCTTGCAGATCCTCAAACGCCACATCGCCTTCGGGCAGGCCCAGTTCCTCACCTTGATAAAGGCAGATAGACCCACGCAGGGACATCAGCATCGACGCGTAGCACCGATAAGCCGCATCACTAAGGTCCCAACGGGTGGCATGGCGTTTCACGTCATGGTTGGAAAACGCCCAACACGCCCATCCATCCGGTGCAACTTCATCGACTTTGGACAGGGTTTCAACGACGCGGTCGGCAGTCAAAGTTGTAGGGCACAAAAACTCGAACGCGTAGCACATATGCGCACGGCTATCGCCGGCGGTATACTCGCCCAGCAGTTCCAAGCCACGCTGTGCGTCCCCTACTTCGCCCACTGTTGTGCTGCCGGGATATTCATCCAAAAGCGCCCGATACCGGGCCAAAAACGCGAGGTTTTCAGGCTGGTTCTTAGAATATTTATGGAACTGATGGTTGTATGGGTTCACGGACGGCGCAATGGTCGCGTTGCGTTCCGCTACGGGCAGCGCAGGGTTATCGCGCAGCTCTTTGTCCGCATAGTAGAAGTTGATCGTATCAAGGCGGAAGCCATCAACACCGCGCTCAAGCCAGAAACGGGTCACATCCAAAAGCGCGTCACAGACGTCCTCATTATGGAAGTTCAAATCCGGCTGGCTGGTTAAGAAGTTGTGCAAATAATATTGCTCACGGCGCGTATCCCACTGCCATGCCGGCCCACCAAAGATTGAGAGCCAGTTATTGGGCGGCGTGCCATCAGGCTTGGGGTCTGCCCAGACGTACCAATCGGATTTGTCGTTTGTTTTGTCCGCGCGAGATTGTGCAAACCAAGGGTGCTGATCGGATGTGTGAGACAACACCAGATCAATCATCACCCGCAGGTTCAAGCTGTGGGCGGTTTCCATCATCTTGTCGAAATCAGCCAATGTACCAAACATCGGATCCACGTCACAGTAGTTTGAGACGTCATAGCCGAAATCCTTCATCGGCGATGTAAAGAACGGCGAAATCCAAATCGCGTCAACGCCGAGGCTTGCAATATAGGGCAAGCGCGATGTGATCCCGTTCAGATCACCAATGCCATCGCCATTGCTGTCTTGGTAGCTGCGAGGATAAATTTGATAGATAGCGGCACCGCGCCACCAATCTTTGTCAGCGTTCAAAGTCATAGTCGTCTGTCTCGATTATTTTACGGAGCCGGCCAACAGACCGCGCACCAGATAGCGTTGCATTGTGAAGAAAACCAAAAGCGGTACGGCGATAGATACAAATGCCGCAGCCGCCAAAATACCCCAATCACCCCCGCGCGAACCCAAAAGGTCATCGGCGATTTTGACTGTCATTACCCAAGATTCAGAATTGGACGGCAAGAATACTTTTGCCACCAACAGATCGTTCCATGTCCACAGAAATTGGAAAATGGCAAAGCTGGCCAACGCCGGAAACGACAGGGGCAGCACAATCTTGGTGAACACTTGGAAATCAGTCGCGCCGTCAACTTTGGCGCTTTCAATAATGTCGCGCGGCAACCCAACCATGTAGTTGCGCAGCAAATAAATCGCGAGCGGCAACCCAAAGCCCGTATGGGCCATCCATATGCCCAAAAAGCTTTGGCCGATGCCAACTTGATTATGTAGTTGCAACAGCGGCACAAGCGCCAGTTGCAGCGGTACAACCAACAGCCCGACGATTACCGCAATCAAAAATCCGCGGCCCGCAAAATCCATCCATGCCAAAGCATACGCCGCAAAAGCTGCGATCAAGATTGGAATTATTGTCGCGGGAATGGTCACGGTCAGCGTGTTGATAAACGCCTGCGCCATGCCATTCGAATTCAGGATCATGTCATAATTCACAAGCGAGAAAGACGGCGGCGACGCAGCTGCAAAATAGATCGACGGATCACGGCGCGGCAACTCGGGGAATATGAATTCGAACGAGCCATCAGCGTTGACCTGCAATTTGCGGTCGCGGGGAAGATCCCCAACAGTGCCCACATCAAACGCGGTTGGTGCAGCACGCCGCCCACCAAATTGTGTGACAGTACCCGTCCCTTCGCCGAAAACATTGCCGCTTAGAACAAAGCCCGCGTCGGTTTGCGTAGCTGTGCCAAGGTCAGCTTTTACCGCATAATTTTGCTCAACGGGAAAAGGCGCATTCCACCACGCAGAAACACTAATCTGATCGCGGTCGCGGAACGACGATACCAACAGGCCAATCGTCGGGATCAGCCAGAGTACAACCAATGCAACAACAGAAATATTAACCGCCCAAGCAAGGGCAGAACGTGAACCGGCAATACTGGTCATTGCATTTCCTTCCGTGCTTGGCGGATGTTCCAGATCATCACGGGCAACACGATCAGCATGATGACAAAGGCCACAGCCGTAGCGCGACCATCATCGCGGAACATGTAAGACATCATGTAACTGGGCAAAATCTCTGTGCCAAAGTTACCGCCTGTCATAGTGTAAACGATGTCAAAAACCTTAAGCACAAGGATCGTGATCGTTGTCCAGACGACGACGATGGTGCCCATGATTTGGGGAATCTTGATCTTGAAGAAAATCTGAAACGGGTTGGCCCCGTCCAAAATGGCGGCCTCAATAGTTTCCTCAGGAATGCCGCGCAAAGCCGCCGACAAAATAACCATCGCAAAACCCGTCTGGATCCAGACCAAGATGATCATCAAAAAGAAGTTGTTCCAAAAGTTGAGCTGCAAAACATCCATCGCCTCGGTCGCGCCGAATGCAAAACGGATGGCATTGATCAGGCCAATGTCGGGATTGTTGGCATAGACAAATTTCCAGATCAGCGAGGCTCCCACGAACGAAATCGCCATGGGCATGAAGATCAGCGATTTTGCGATATTGCCCCATGACAGCCGATCCGTCAGCTGCGCCACCAACAACCCCAAGAATGTGGCCGAAGCAGGCACGAACAACACCCAAAGGAAGTTGTTGAACAACGCCGTCTGAAACGTGCTGTCTGCAAACATAACTTGGTAATTGCCAAAACCGATGAACTCATCACCCAACCGATTAAACATTGAGCGATAGAACGATCCGATGACCGGATAGACAAGGTAAAGACCCATGGCGAGCAACGCTGGCATCAAGAAAAGCCACGGGCGGACCAGATTTGCGCGGGTGATATTACGCCCCGCCGCAGCACCTTTGGCTGGAAAAATCACACGGTCCAAAAGCAGGTTCGATAAAAAGAAGTAGCCAACACATCCACCAACGCCGATGGCAATTGTAAGCAATCCTTGAAGCGCAGGTGTCATAGCGAGGATCCCAAGAAAATGTGTGGCGGAGAAAGTGGGAACTGGCGTCGACCCTACGACAAGGTAAGTCCGACGCCAGTCTTCTTAGTTGTGCTCAAAAATAGGCAAGCACACTCGGTAGTATTACTGGATCGCGTCCCAACGATCCTGGATGCCTTTTGCAACGTCGGCGGCTGATGCGCCTGTTGTGTAGTCAACCATACCTGTCCAGAACGCACCCGCACCAATTTCGCCCGGCATCAGGTCTGATGCATCGAAGCGGAATGTGGTCGCGCCCAACAAGATGTCACCCTGCGCACGTAGCGTATCGTCTTGATATGTGGCGGTGTTCACACCGGCGTGTGGCGTCAAGAAACCACCCTGTGCCATCCACAACTCGTGTGCGACTGGCAACTGAAGGAACTCAACCAAAGCGTTTGCGCCAGCGGATGGGTTTGTAATCGCAAAGAGCGTACCCGCGCCCAGAACTGGCTTGCCGAGGTCTTTGTCGGCGTACGCAGGGAAGTAGAAGAAGTCTGCATCTGCGCCCATTTCAGTGCCTTCGGGGAAGAACGCTGGAATGAATGATGCCTGACGGTGCATGTAGCACTTTGGCGGGATCGAGAAGAGGCCTTTGGGGCTGTCGCGGAAGTCTGTGTTGGCAACCGCTGAGGCGCCGCCGTCTACGTAGGCGTCGTTACGTGCGAAGTAGCCGAACTCATCCATAGCAGCGATGACTTTTGGATCGTCGAACTTCATCTCGTTTGCGACCCACGCGTCGTAATCTGCGGGCGAGGTGGTGCGAAGCATCATATCTTCAACCCAGTCTGTCGCAGGCCAGCCAGTAGCCGCACCGGATCCCAGACCAATACACCAAGGCGTGCCGCCATCCGCTACGATTTGATCTGTAAGTGTTTTCAACTCTTCCATTGATTGTGGAATGTCGTAGCCCGCCTCATCAAACGCATCCGGTGAGTACCAAACCAGTGATTTCAGATCGACACGGTAGAACATGCCAAACAGCTCATCGTTGCCATTCGCATCTGCGTATGTGCCCAGATCAACCCACGACTGACCCGCTGCGTAGTTTTTTTTGATCCAGTCACCCGAACCAGCTGGCAGTGGTGACAACAGACCTTGCGCCGCCAAATCAGCCGCCAGACCGGGCTGTGGGAATACTGCCAAGTTTGGCGCTGAACCGGCTTTTGCGGAAACCACGATGTCTTGCTCAAAGCTGTCAGAACCAGAGTAGCTGACTTCAGCGCCCGTAGCAGATGAGAAGAACTCCAGGACTTTCTCAACTTTTTCTTTTTCCGCGCCCGTCCATGGACCCGTAATTGTGACGCTTTCGCCAGCAAGGTCTGTTTGCGCAGCCCATGCGGTGTAGCTGTCCCACGAGAAATCACCCTCGCCCACTTTGAATGCGGAGTGACCGGCAGCAAACGCTCCCGTGCTCAACGCAAGCAAAGCAGCTGATGTATAAAGTGCTGTTTTCATTTTTCTCTCCCTGAGCGGCAGACCGTAGCGGCCCACCAAATGTAATACGTGTTGGCGCTCGCGGCTCTTCGCGGTCACCCTTCTCCCAATTGAGCGCCCATCCAGACGCCCAACCATCGCGCTGTCGAATCTTTTTCCAAAGCGCTTTGGATTTGTCGAGGGTCACTTAAGTGTAAAAATATGTCAAGTAAACATATCCTTTTCAGCTAAGCCCAATTATTGGCTTTGACGTCACGGAAAGAAATTGCCTATTGTTTACCAAAGCGCTTTTGGAAAATAGTAGCCCATGAACCTCAAACAACTGTCGGACCTTCTGGGCCTGTCACAAACAACTGTAAGCCGCGCATTGAACGGGTATTCGGATGTGAAAGCATCCACCCGCGCACGCGTTATTGCCGCAGCCAAAGAGCATAACTACCTGCCCAACTCGCGCGCAAAAGCGCTTGCAACAGGCCGCGCTATGTCTATCGGGCACGTTATTCCCCGCACCGCGCGGCACGAATTGGTCAACGCGATTTTCGCAGATTTTATCGCAGGTGCAGGTGAGGCTTACTCGGAGCGAGGCTATGACCTGCGCATGGTAACAGTCGAGGACGCAGACGAATTTGCAACCTACGAAAGGCTGGCCAGTAATGGCGCAGTTGATGGCTTTATGCTGCACGGCCCCTCACGGGATGATCAGCGCATTCAGTTGCTAAATGATCTCAATGTACCGTTTATCGTGCATGGCCGCTCAAGCGATTGCGAACAGCCCTACAGCTGGCTTGATGTGAACAACCGCAGTGCCTTTAAGCGTGCGACGGATTTGCTGCTAGATTTGGGGCATACACGCGTTGCGCTTTTGAACGGTGACGAAAATATGGATTTTGCGATCCGCCGACGCGAAGGTTTCACCCTCGCCCACGAGCAGCGCGGACTGGAAATTGATCCGTCGCTTATGCACAGCAATGAGATGTCAGAACCTTACGGCTTTGAAACCACACGGCAGCTTATGACGCTGGACGCACCGCCTACAGCAATTGTGGCATCGGCGTTGATCCCCGCGTTGGGAATACAACGGGCCGCACATGAGCTGAGCCTCAAAATCGGACGAGACCTTTCCGTTATTTGTTTTGATGACGCCCTGTCATACTTTCCAAACGGCAGCGGCGCACCCTTGTTCACCGCAACCCGTTCGTCTGTGCGCGATGCGGGACGGCGCTGTGGCACGCTTTTAATCGACCGGATTGAAGCCGCAGATGATGCGCCAGTCGTCACAGAATTATGGGAAGCCGAACTGGTTGTCGGCGGATCAACGGGACCTAATTTGGCGGGCATGCCCCGCCGCGAGGCTTAAAAGATGATGAAATTCAAACGCTCTGACTTTCCGCAAGATTTTATTTTCGGAACTGCAACCTCATCCTATCAAATTGAAGGTCACAGCTTCGGCGGCGCTGGCCCGACCCACTGGGACACCTTTGCCGCAAAGCCCGGCAAAATCCTCGATGGCACCGACGGAGCCATTGCATGTGACCACTACAATCGCTGGCAAGAAGACCTTGATCTGATCAAAGCTGCGGGCTTTGACAGCTATCGCTTTTCCACCAGTTGGGCGCGCGTCATGCCCGAGGGGCGCGGTACGGTAAACCAAGAAGGCTTGGACTTTTATGAGCGCTTGGTCGACGGCATGCTGGCGCGCGGCATCAAACCCATGGCGACCCTCTATCATTGGGAAATGCCTGCTGCCCTTGACGCATTGGGCGGCTGGCAAAATGCTGACGTCGCGGACTGGTTCGCGGAGTTCACCGACGTCATCGCAAAGCGCTTGGGCGACAGGTTGTTTTCGACAGCCACCATCAATGAGCCGTGGTGCGTCAGTTGGCTGTCCCATTTTGAAGGGCACCACGCGCCGGGCTTGCAAGATATAAAGGCAACCGCGCGCGCTATGCACCACGTGCTGAAGGCACATGGCAAATCCGTGCAGGTGCTGCGACAAAACGGCGTCAAAGACGTAGGAATTGTGTTCAACTTTGAAGGTACAATGCCCGCAGACGACAGCGTTGAAAGTGCCCGTGCCGCCTCGCGGTATGAGGCAATTTACAACCGCTTTTTCCTGCAGGGCATTTTTGAGGGGACGTACCCCGAAGAAGTTTTGGAAGGTCTTGGGCCGCATCTGCCCGCAGGCTGGCAAGACGATATGGCTCTCATTCAACAACCTCTCGATTGGGTCGGCGTCAACTATTACACCGCCAAAGCATTTCGCGAAACAGACGGGCCGTGGCCATCTTGTGAAGCCGTTAGCACAGGCGCGGATAAAACCCACATGAACTGGGAAATCCACCCCGACCACCTGACCAAACTGCTGAAATGGATCGCGGATACCTATACCAAAGACCTACCGCTTTATGTGACCGAAAATGGCATGGCGGGCGAACACACGCTTAACGACCAAGACCGTGTTGCTTACTTAAACGGGCATGTGTTGGCCGCAAAATCAGCAATGGAACAAGGTGTTCCTCTTGGCGGTTACACGTTTTGGTCTTTGATGGATAACTACGAATGGGCCTTTGGATATGCAGAGCGCTTCGGACTTGTTCATGTGGATTTTGACACGCTGGAGCGTACGCCAAAAGCAAGCTATCTGGCCTTGAGGGATGCAATGTCACAGTGACCCATCTGCGCCATTGCGCTGGATAAATCGCTACTGACACCGGCCCAAAACTGCTGCAACCCTGCTTCTCCGTTTGCGGCAATTGCAAATTGCATTGCACGGCCAAAGAAAACGAAATCAGCGCCCTGCTGCAACGCTTTGGCCACATCTTCGCCCGATCGCACGCCGCTGTCATAAAAGAGCGGGTACGCAGGCCCCACAGCGTCGCGAATGGCCTTAAGGGCCAAAATGGGCGGCACACCGCCGTTCAGCTGACGCCCCCCGTGTGACGAAACTTGGACCGCATCGACACCCGCCGCCTTCAAAGCAACGGCATCCTCAACGCTGACGACACCTTTGGCCACCAGCCTACCCGGCCACGCGTCGCGCACTTTTTTAAGTGTTTCCCAATCAGCCCCCGCGCGGCTTTCGGTGCGATCAAATGTAAACCCATCCCGTTGAAAATTAGCCATTTCGGGACGGCCATGGATTAACGTTGAGATTGACCACCGTGGGTGCAGCGCGAAATCAATGAACTGCGATGCGCCAATTTTGAACGGCATCTTGAAACCGCGGCGCAACTCGCGCGGACGGCGGCCAACCTCTGGCACATCAAGGGTCAGCACCAAAGTTTGATATCCCGCTGCCTTCGCTCGATCGACCAGCGCCATAGTCCCAGAGCCATCGCCGCTGTAATAGAGCTGAAACCACGCGTGCCCTTCTGACAGTGTCAGCATTGTCTCCATATCTGTTGAAGCAACAGTAGAAACACCAATCGGAACGCAACTTTTGGCGGCTTGACGGGCAAGAAAAACATCAGCCTTAGGCGCGGATAAATTACACATGCCCATCGGAGCGATGCCGAAGGGAACCTCGGCCCGTTGATCAAAGACAGTGGTGCTTAAATCACGGTGACGGACATCGCGCAGCACACGTGACTGTAGGTGGATATCTGCCATAGCACGGCGGTTAGACGCCTCGCCCTCACCATTGCCCGCAGCGCCATCAATATAGTCAAAAACCATCCAAGGCAGACGTTTGCGAGCCATCCTGCGGGCGTCTTCATAACTGTGAACAGTTTGGTCCATCATGGGATAAGCACAATTTTAGGCGCAGCAACTTTGCCCGCACGCAAATCAGCAAACGCCGCGGCACCATCGGCCAAGCCCCGTGTCTCAACCCATGAACAATCACCCAAACGGCCCGCAAAAAGTGCCTCGGCCGTGGCCTCAAAATCCGCAGCGGTATAGGTGTAAGTCCCAATAAAGCGGATTTCTTGAAGCGTCAGACGCCGCACATCAAGACCGCCGGTGTCTTCGCCCAACCCGATGTGAATGATCACGCCACCGGGCCGCGCAATCGCGCAAGCCGTGGCGCGCGTTGCCGCGAAACCAACGGCATCAAGCACAATATCCACATCGCCCACATCATTTGCAGAAGACTCAACCGTCATGTCGAATAAATGATTCTTCAAAACGCTGCGGCGCATTGCATTCGGCTCAACCACGGTAATGTCGCGAACACCCCAAGCGTGCAATGCCAGCGCAGTACCAACGCCAATCGCACCACCGCCCAACACGGCCGCGCGAAGACCCTTGCAACCTGTCTCAGGATTACGGCCCAACGCCTCGGCGGCGAGCCGTACACCATGCCAACCACACGCAAGCGGCTCTACCAGCGAGGCCACGGGAAGGCTTACATGATCAGGTACTGTAATCAGATTTTGCGCGGGCATCGTCAACCACTCAGCAAACCCACCTTGGCGGGGTGGCATGGAAATGATCTGACGTTCAGCGCATAGATTAGTCCGCCCACTGTGGCACGCCTCACACGCACCACATGTGACCAGCGGGTTTACCGTCACACGCCGCCCATCCATGTCACCATCAACAACAGTGCCCGCTACTTCATGCCCAAGGATCAACGGTGCGGGGCGGCGCGCATCATGGCCCAGATACGCATGCATATCCGAGCCACACAGCCCACATGCCGCAACTTTGATCAAGGCATCACCAGCGGTAGCAACAGGGGTGGGGACCTGATGCATAGCGACAGTTTCAACACCTTCGTAGACCAATGCTTTCATCACCCCTGCCCCCAGATCACCAGATGTTGTGGACAATTAAATGCCCAGCGTTGGTGCTACGCTAGCGCGCTCAATCCTGCGCGGATAGGTCAAAGTTTTGCTCGGGGAAATACTTCTGAAGGCGTACGTCCGCAGACCGCGCGTGCCCTTCCATTCCCTCAAGCCGTGAAATTCGTGCTGTCGCGATCGCAACGTCCTTGGCACCCTCACGGGTTGAACGCTGCCATGTGACGATCTTCATGTACTTATGAACGGACAGCCCACCTGTATATTTCGCGGCTCCAGAAGTGGGCAAAACGTGATTGGTTCCTGATGCTTTATCGCCGAACGAAACAGTCGTCTCCTCTCCCAAAAAGAGCGATCCATAGCACGTTAGCCGATCAAGCCACCAATCAATGTCAGCAGCCTGTACCGTCAGGTGTTCAGGCGCGTAAGCATCGGATGTTGCCGCCATTTCTTCGCGATCATCACACACGATCACTTCGGCATAATCACGCCACGCCGCAAAGGCGTTATCGCGGTTAAGCTCTGGCAAATCCTCAATAAGACCCGGCACCAAATCCATCACTTTATACGCCAGTTCGCGACTGTCTGTGACCAACCAAACCGGCGAGTTATACCCGTGTTCGGCCTGTGACACCAAGTCTGTCGCCACGATAAACGGATCAGCAGTTTCATCGGCCAAGATCAAACTATCTGTCGGGCCTGCAATCATATCGATGCCCACGCGACCAAACAAAATGCGTTTGGCTTCAGCCACGAACTGATTGCCGGGACCAACCAAAATGTCAGCCTTTGGCAAACCAAAAAGGCCAAACGTCATTGCTGCCACACCCTGCACGCCACCCATTGATAGAATGCGCGTCGCACCACACAGTTGGGCCGCGTAAATAATAGCAGGTGCAATGCCTTCATTGGGGCGGGGCGGCGAACAAACAGTAATGTTTTTGCATCCAGCCACGCTTGCGGTTGTCACGGTCATGATCGCACTTGCGATGTGGCTATAACGCCCGCCCGGTACGTAGCAGCCAGCAGTGTTGACCGGAATGGCCTTTTGACCCGCGATCAAGCCAGGGCGCACCTCAAGTTCGACGTCTTTCATTGTGCTTTTTTGTGTTTCAGCGAAACGGCGCACGTTCTCATAAGCAAACGCAATGTCATCTTTCAGCTTTTGAGAAACCTTGGCGCAGGCTGCCGCAATATCTTCTTCGCTAAGCAAAACAGGGCCATCATAATTGTCAAATTTGGCCGCATATTCCAAAGCAGCCGCATCACCACCGGCCTCGATATTTGCCAGAATTTCCTGAACCGTATCGCGTACGTCAGACGCCCCAGTTTCCGCAGTTTTATCGGCTTTTTTCAAATAGTCGCGCGCCATTTTTGTCGGGTCCTTCAGCATTTAGGGAATACGTAATTTGACGCTATAGGGCGTTATGTTTCAGCCCAAGCGCAAGCAAAACCTTCCCTGCAGCGGCTCATTTCACGTTAGCAAAAATGTGTTTTGAGAAGGTCGAAAATTACGGCCCTATTTACCGCGCATCATCATGCGGGCGACCAATTCAGAAGCACGTTTAACCCCGTGACGTTTGATCATTCGGGCACGGATATCCTCGATTGTGCGCGGCGATAGCTCTAGGGTCTTTGCAATTTCCTTGCTGGTCATCCCCTGCCCCATGAAACCCAAAACCTGCCGCTCACGCGGGGTGAGTTGCACCAAATCAGAACGCTCACTTATGGCAGCATAACTCAGCACCAGCCGCGCAAGCGGATCATCTGGCGTCAGGCTGCGAGCACGAAAACGGCTCCAAACCGTGTGACCATCCTTGTGGAGCACGAGACGTTCATCGCTGTACGTACCGCTTGTTTGCAACGCGGCAAGACCAATATCACGGATCGCCTCAAACTCGGCGTCTGAGCCGTAAAACATACGAAAAGACTGGCCCACCAAGCTATTTTTGGAATACCCTACAAGTGTGGCAAAGGCTTCATTGCACGCACGAATGACACGCCCCTCAGACAGCACCAGCCCGATGGGAGCGGCATCAAAAGCAATTTGAATGTCAGCGCTATGCATGTTTTTTAGCTACCCGTATTTATACGGTATTGATACCGTGTTTTTTGCTGTCATACTTAAAGAATGGATCAGCAAAGCAAATCACTATCCCAACTTACCCAAGTTATCGAGGGCAAGCGTGACGATCTGATCCAACTGACAGGCGATCTTATCCGCATCCCCACGCTAAACCCACCCGGTGAAAACTACCGCAATATTTGTGAGTTTTTAGCAACCCGTCTACGCGCCTCGGGGTTTGACGTTGAGCTGATCCGCGCCCACGGCACCCCCGGCGATTGTGAGGCCTATCCGCGCTGGAACATAATTGCCCGACGGGATGGAAAACACACAGGCGACTGCGTTCATTTCAACTCGCACACGGACGTCGTCGAGGTCGGCAAAGGATGGACCCAAGACCCCTTTGGCGGTGCACATATCGACGGCAAAATCTATGGGCGGGGTGCATGCGACATGAAAGGCGGACTAGCCGCTTCAATCATCGCAGCGGAAGCTTTCATCGAAGTGTTTCCGGATTTTCACGGGGCGATTGAAATCTCTGGCACTGCCGATGAGGAATCAGGCGGCTATGGCGGCGTCGCGTATCTGGCCGAAAAAGGGTACTTCACCCCAGAGCGGGTGCAGCACGTCATCATCCCAGAACCGCTGAATAAAGACCGCGTATGCCTAGGGCATCGCGGCGGCTGGTGGGCCGAAATCGAAACATTTGGCGAGATTGCCCATGGCGCTATGCCGTTCTTGGGCGATTGCGCCGTGCGCCACATGGGCGCTGTGCTCGACAAATTTGAAAGCGATCTGTTCCCTGCCATGGCTGCACGCCGCACCGATATGCCCGTGGTGCCCGAAGGTGCCCGGTCATCGACGATGAACATCAACTCCATTCACGGCGGCCAAGCCGAGACACTAAAAGATAGCACCGCTCTGCCCAGCCACTGCGTGCCCGACAGTTGCCGCATCGTCATTGACCGCCGTTTTTTGGTTGAGGAACCGCTGGATCAGGTGCGCGGTGAAGTGAAAGGACTGCTAGAAGGACTGCGCCGCGACCGGCCCGATTTTGACTACGCTATACGCGAGCTGAACCATGTCCTACCCTCGATGACAGACCGTGATGCGCCCGTAGCCGCGACCGTGGCTGCTGAAATTGCGCATGTGATGGGCAAACCCGCCGAGTTTGTCGCCTCGCCCGGCACATACGACCAAAAGCACATCGACCGGATCGGCAAACTGAAAAACTGTGTCGCATACGGCCCCGGGATTCTGGATCTGGCGCACAAGCCGGACGAATACGTAGGCGTTGATGATATGATCGATAGTATTAAGGTGATGGCGCGCAGTTTGGCCGCGCTGTTGTTGCCAAAAGATGACTAAGCCCCGTCAACGGGCAAATTAACCAGCATGGGGAGAGACACATGACCATCTTTAACAAGGGCTTGATTACCGTTAGCGCATTCGCGCTGATGGCGAGTTTGGCAAATGCGCAAGACAACGTGACCATCGCGATTCAGCTTGAGCCACCGAACCTCGACCCCACAGGTGCCGCTGCTCAAGCCATTGACAGCGTCATGTATTCCAACGTTTTTGAAGGGCTGACACGGTTCATGTCGGATGGGGCAGTTGTACCCGGCCTTGCCAAATCATGGGACATTTCAGCAGATGGGCTCAGCTATACGTTCAACCTGCAAACGGGTGTGACATTTCACGACGGCACGACGATGGATGCAGAGGACGTGAAATTCAGCCTCGACCGCGCCCGCGCCGAGGACAGCACTAACGCCCAAAAAGGGCTGTTTGCCAATATCGCTGCGGTTGACGTGATTGATGCCGCTACAGTCAAAGTCACGCTGAGCCAGCCGACAGGCAATTTCCTGTTCAACATGGCGTGGGGTGATGCGGTAATCGTGGCGCCCGAAAGTGCCGAGACAAACGCAACCGCACCCGTAGGCACCGGGGCATACCGCTTTGTGGACTGGGTGCAGGGTGACCGCCTTGAGTTGACCCGTAACGCTGATTATTGGGGCGACGCACCCGCCATTCAGAACGCAACTTTCCGTTTCATTTCTGACCCAACAGCCGCATTCGCCGCCGTAATGGCAGAAGATGTCGATGCTTTTGCAGGTTTCCCTGCGCCCGAAAACATCCCGCAATTTGAAGCAGACCCACGCTTTCAGGTCCTTAAGGGCAACACCGAAGGCGAGACAATTCTGTCGACCAACAACAAAATGCCGCCCTTTGACAATAAGCTGGTCCGCAAGGCAGTTGCGCACGCAATTGACCGCCAAGCCATTATTGATGGGGCGATGTTTGGGCTCGGTACGCCCATCGGCACGCACTTCGCTCCGCACAACCCTAACTACGTCGATCTGACTGGCAACTCGCAATACGATCCAGAGCTGTCCAAAAAACTGCTGGCCGAGGCAGGTTTTGCCGATGGCTTTACCACAACCCTCAAACTGCCCCCCCCCTCATACGCGCGGCGCGGCGGTGAGATCATCGCGGCACAATTGCGCGAGGTGGGTATTGATGCGCAAATCAGCAACCTTGAATGGGCGCAGTGGCTTGAAGAAGTGTTCCGCGGCAAAGACTTTGGCCTATCAATCGTGAGCCATACCGAGCCGATGGACATCGGAATTTACGCCAACCCCGACTATTACTTCCAGTACGACAACCCTGCGTTCCAAGCGCTGATGGATGATCTGAACAAAGCAACAGACCCCGGTGAGCGCGCCGCGTTGATGGCGCAGGCACAGACCATCATCTCGGAGGACTACGTGAACGGCTATCTTTTTGAATTGGCCTATCCCACAATTGCAAAAGCAGGTTTGCAGGGCATGTGGGAAAATCAACCAACCGCTGCGGTTGACCTGACCGGTCTTAGCTGGACCAACTAAACTTCAAACGGGGCCGCGTAGATCTGTGCGGCCCCGCTTTCTATGCCTGAATTGAGGCCCCGCCTACACCATGCTTCGCTATGCCCTCTCCCGTTGCGCCTCTCTCGTGATCAGCTTGATCGTGGCCAGCATAGTTATCTTTTTGATCATCGAGATCGTGCCCGGCGATCCTGCTGCATTCATGCTGGGCCTCAACGCGCAACCCGAGGCTGTGGAGGCACTGCGCGCCCAGTTAGGGCTAAACGCATCTGCGCCAGAACGCTATTTAACGTGGGTTAGCGGGATGTTGCAGGGTGACTTTGGCACCTCTTACACCTACCGCGCGCCGGTATCTGATTTGATCGCTGATCGTATTTGGGTGTCGCTGCCACTCGCTGTTTACGCGCTGGTTCTATCGACACTCATCGCATTCCCCGCAGGCATCTTTGCAGCATCGCGCCGCGGCGGTGCAGGTGACACGGCAATCATGGGCGCAACACAACTTGGCGTCGCCATTCCAAATTTCTGGTTTGCGATGATCCTCGTCTTGATCTTTGCAATCAATTTGCGGTGGTTTTCCGCAGGCGGTTTTGTGGGGTGGGACAAGGGGTTTTGGCTTGGACTGAAATCCTTGACCTTGCCAGCAATTGCACTGGCCCTACCCCAAGCGGCAATCCTTGCGCGCGTGATGCGATCGTCATTACTCGATATGTTAGGCGAAGATTTCATCCGGACGGCCCGCGCCAAGGGCCTCAGCAAACGCCAGGCACTTTGGCGCCACGCAGTTCGAAACGCGCTAATTCCTGTGCTGACAATCTTGGGGCTTCAGTTTTCCTTCTTGCTGGCAGGTGGCATCGTAATCGAACAAGTGTTCTTCTTGCCTGGCTTGGGTCGGCTGATCTTCCAAGCCATATCTGCGCGGGATTTGATCGTTGTCGAAGGTGTTGTGATGCTGCTGGTGTTTTCAGTCATCATCGTGAATTTCTTGGTGGATTTGACCTATGCCGCCGTTGATCCGCGCCTAAGGCAGCGATCATGAGGGGGCTAATCATTGGCGCCGTTCTCAGCGGTATTTTTGTGATTGCGGCAGCACTGTCGTTCCTGTGGACACCCTACGACATTTTGAGCCTCGATGTGGGTAACAAACTCAAAACCCCAAACGCGGCAAACTGGCTCGGCACAGATCACTTCGGGCGCGACATCTTATCGATGATCATGATGGGCGCACGAACATCCATCGCTGTGGCGCTTGTGGCAGTGGGCATCGGCATGGTTTTGGGCGTGCCCCTTGGGTTGTGGGCCGCCGCACGGCGTGGTCATTTCATCGATGAGTTTATCATGCGCGGAAACGACCTGATTTTCGCATTTCCATCCCTTGTCATCGCCATTTTGATCACAGCCGTGTTTGGCGCATCAGCGGTCAACGCAATCATCGCCATCGGCATTTTCAACATCCCTGTTTTTGCCCGCCTCACCCGCGGTGGCGCGCTTAGCCTGTGGGAGCGAGACTTCATTCTGGCCGCCCGCGTCAGTGGTAAATCCGCCGCGCGTATCTCGCTTGAGCATATTTTGCCCAACTTGGCCAACTTGCTGATCGTACAATGCACCATTCAATTCAGCCTCGGAATTCTGGCCGAAGCAGCCCTGTCCTATATCGGTCTGGGCGCACAGCCACCCACCGCTTCTTGGGGGCGAATGTTAGCTGATGCGCAAACCCTCGTCAGCATCGCACCGCACACGGCACTGATACCGGGCGGAGCAATTGTGCTGACTGTTTTGGGGCTAAACCTGATGGGAGACGGCCTGCGCGACCTGCTTGATCCACGTATTCGGGTTGGGCGGTCATGAGCCTGCTTGCAATTGAAAACCTAAACCTATCGATCAACGGCACCCCGATCTTGGACGATGTCGCGTTAAAGATTGAGGCCGGTGAAATTGTGGCCCTTACCGGTGAAAGTGGTTCTGGAAAGTCCCTCACAAGCCTCGCCGTTATGGGGCTGTTGCCGCAGGGCGCTGACACAACTGGTCAGATTAAGTTTGGGGACCGTGACCTTCTGCAAACGCCTGAGGCTGAGCTTTGCACCCTACGTGGCAACGAGATTGGCATGGTTTTTCAAGAGCCGACGACAGCCCTTAATCCGGTTCAAACCATCGGCGCACAAGTCAGCGAGACTATCCGTATTCACGAGAAAACCACGCGCCACGACGCTTACCGACGCGCGGCACAAACCCTTGAACGCGTCGGCCTGCCCAATGACCAATTTCCGCTAACACGCTACCCGCATGAGTTATCCGGCGGGCAGCGCCAGCGTGTTGTCATCGCGATGGCCATCGCTCTGCGGCCTAAACTCCTGATCGCGGACGAGCCTACCACCGCGCTTGATGTAACCACTCAGGCGACCATTCTAGAGCTGCTCAAAGGCTTGGTGGATGAGTTTGGCATGGGGCTGATGATGATCACCCATGATCTGGCCGTGGTCGCGAATATGGCTGACCAGATTATTGTCACGCAAAACGGGCGAGTTGTTGAGGCGGGTGAAACGCAAAGCATTTTCCAACACATGCAGCACCCCTACACCAAAGCGCTTTTTGCCGCCTCTACCCATCAGGTTAACCTGCCTGCTTTGCAGAAAACACAACCACTTTTGTCAGTCGAAGGCGTTGTCCGCGACTATCCTATCGCCCGCACAGGACTGTTCGGAAAGCGCGGCCAGCACCGCGCTGTAAGCGATGTAAGTTTTCAATTGAACCGCGGCGAAAGAGTTGGGCTCGTTGGTGAAAGCGGGTGCGGCAAGTCCACCCTGACCCGCGCCATATTGGGCTTGGAGGATGTGCAGTCAGGACGGATCACCCTCGACGGGGAGCCTGTTTTTGCGGGCAAGTCTCCTCACCATAAGGTCCGGCGCAAAATGCAGGTGGTCTTTCAAGATCCCTACGGCAGCTTTAATCCCCGCCACAAAGTAGAGCGTCTGATCACCGAGCCATTTCACCTGCTGGACCACCCTCCGGTCGGAAAAGCCCGCGAGACGGCAGTTACCAAAGCCCTCACCGATGTGGGTCTGGCCCCCGACGATGCGCAGAAATACATTCACGAATTTTCAGGCGGGCAGCGTCAGCGTTTGGCAATCGCTCGCGCGCTAATTATTGAGCCCGAATTGATCATTTTCGATGAGGCCGTCTCGGCGCTGGATGTGTCCGTCCGCGCGCAGGTGCTTGATCTATTGGCCGATCTATGCCGCACGCGCGATTTGGCCTATCTTTTCATCAGCCACGATCTATCGGTTGTTCGGACAATTACGGACCGCGTGATGGTGATGAAAAACGGTAAAATTGTAGAACAAGGCATGACAGAAAACGTCTATACGTCCCCCAAACACCCCTACACCCGGGCGTTACTGGCCGCTGCGCCCACCCTTCCTTCCCGCACATCAAATGAGGCGAAACATGCAGACCGGTCCCCTTAATCTGATCACCGATGTGGCTGGCCTAAAAGTCGGCAACGCCCAAGATCACACCCTTAAATCAGGAAGCACAGTGCTTTGCGCGGATGCACCGTTCACTGCGTCTGTGCATGTGATGGGCGGTGCACCTGGCACGCGTGAAACGGACCTTCTTGCACCTGATAAAACTGTGGTTGCGGTGGATGCGTTGGTTTTGTCGGGCGGGTCTGCTTTTGGTTTGGATGCGTGTTCGGGGGTGATGGACGCACTTTATGCGGACGGTCGCGGATACGCAGTCGGGGATGCGCGCGTCCCTCTTGTGCCTGGGGCGATCCTATTTGATTTACTTAACGGCGGCGACAAAAACTGGGCCGGCAACCCCTACCGGTCATTGGGCCAAGAAGCCTATGCAAATGCATCAACGTCTTTCGCATTAGGCAGCGTTGGTGCCGGCACGGGTGCCCTGACGGGACGCGAAAAAGGCGGGCTTGGCTCAGCCAGTATGATTATCGAAGGGGCAAGTGGCCCCTTCACCGTGGGCGCGTTGGTCGCAGCAAATCCTGTTGGCTCCGTTACCGTCCCAGAGGGGCCACATTTCTGGGCCGCACCTTTCGAGATCGGCGGCGAGTTTGGCGGCTTGGGTATGGGACCCGATGCGCAAGGCCATGAGCTTTTCCAAAGTCACAAGCTCACCCCGCCCGACGCGCGCGGCAATACAACGATCGCCATCGTTGCAACGGATGCACCGCTCAGCAAAGCGCAATGTCACCGCATGGCTGTCGCGGCCCACGATGGGATCGCGCGCGCGATTGTGCCCGCGCATAGCACCTTTGATGGGGACTTGGTGTTTGGTGTATCAACCGGACATGAAAAAAGCGCCAGTCTTGATGACATGGCGCTTTTTGAAATCGGACAAGCCGCGGCGCTGTGTTTGAGCCGCGCAATCGCACGAGCCGTTTATGAAGCAAAACCTGCTGCGGGCGACGTGCTACCCGCATGGCAAAACCGCACTGGCGTCTAGTTGTCCATTTTAAGGGCGGAAATAAACGCCTCTTGCGGGATATCGACTTTGCCGAACTGACGCATCTTTTTCTTACCCGCTTTCTGCTTTTCAAGCAGCTTTTTCTTACGCGTCGCATCGCCGCCGTAACATTTAGCAGTGACGTCTTTGCGCATCGCAGACAGGGTTTCGCGCGCAATCACACGGCCACCAATTGCTGCTTGAATCGGGATTTTGAACATATGGCGCGGAATCAAATCCTTGAGTTTTTCGCACATAGCGCGCCCACGCTGTTCTGCGCGGTCCGTGTGCACCATGGTTGAAAGCGCATCTACAGGTTCGTCGTTTACCAACACCGACATTTTCACCAGACGGTCCGTCTGGTACCCGATCATCTGATAGTCGAACGAGGCATAGCCCTTAGTCACTGACTTAAGGCGATCATAGAAATCAAACACCACTTCGTTGAGCGGCAGATCATACACAACCATTGCGCGCGAGCCCGCATAGGTCAGGTCTTGCTGAACACCGCGGCGATCTTGGCACAGCTTTAGCACATCGCCCAGATACTCGTCTGGCACCAAAATGGTCGCCTTGATGCGCGGCTCTTCGATGTGATCGATTGTGGCGGGATCGGGCATGTCAGCGGGGTTATGCAGCTCAATCATAGAGCCATCACGCCCGTACACATGATAAATAACCGACGGCGCGGTGGTGATCAGCTCAATGTCATACTCGCGCTCAATGCGGTCACGGATGACCTCAAGGTGCAGCAATCCAAGGAACCCACATCGGAAACCAAAGCCCAATGCGGCAGATGTTTCCATCTCAAACGAGAAAGACGCGTCATTCAGCGCAAGCTTTTCAATCGCATCGCGCAGGTCTTCAAACTCAGCATTATCAACAGGGAAAAGCCCACAGAAAACCACGGGCTGCGCAGGTTTGAAGCCCGGCAACGCCTCAACTTCTTTCTTATCATGGGTGATCGTATCACCCACGCGCGTGTCGCGGACCTGCTTAATCGAAGCTGTCAAAAAGCCAATCTCGCCCGGACCGAGGCTGTCAAAAGGCTCCATTTCAGGGCGGAACACGCCAACACGGTCAACGTGGTGGGTGGTGCCGTTTGAAAGGAACTTAATACGGTCGCCCTTTTTCAGGCGGCCATCGATAACGCGAACCAACACGATCACGCCCAGATACGCATCATACCACGAATCCACCAGCATCGCCTTCAGCGTGCCATCAGGATTACCCTTCGGCGACGGCAGGCGGGTCACAATGGCCTCAAGCGTCTCACGGATGCCTTGTCCGGTCTTGGCAGACACAGCGATGGCGCCAGAGGCATCAATGCCAATCACGTCTTCAATTTGCTCTGCAACGCGGTCCAGGTCAGACGCGGGCAGGTCAATCTTGTTCAGCACAGGCACCAACTCGTGATCCGCTTCAATCGCGTGATACACGTTGGCCAAGGTTTGCGCTTCCACACCTTGGGTGCTGTCCACAACAAGAAGCGAGCCTTCAACAGCGCGCATGGAACGGGAAACCTCATAGGCGAAATCAACGTGACCGGGGGTGTCGATCAAGTTGAGCACGTAGTTTTCACCATCGTTCGCTTTGTACTCGATCCGTACTGTGTTGGCCTTGATCGTGATGCCGCGCTCGCGCTCAATATCCATTGAGTCGAGTAGCTGCGCTTTCATATCGCGATCTTGCACCGTGCCCGTCTCTTGGATCAAACGGTCGGCCAAAGTTGATTTACCGTGGTCGATGTGGGCCACGATCGAAAAGTTGCGGATGTGTGACAAATCTGTGCTCATGGCAAAAGGATATGTGCCGGAATGACAGGTGGGTCAATGGCAATTGATGCGCCTTGACCACGTGCCGCAGGGGCGGGTGCAATCGTGATTTGAAAATTAGCGAAAAACGTGGCAATTGGACTTCACGAATTAACCTTTCGGGCGGATAGTGAAACATCACGGCGCTCGGTTTGGATCGAGGCAGACAGATGAAACACCTATTGCTGATCATAGCTCTGACGGCGACGTTGCCTGTTGGTATGGCCGCACCAGTTTTAGCGAAACCCATCCAGAACGCGTGCCTTCAATCAGCCCGTGAGGCGGTGTCCTATAAATTGTGTGGCTGCATCCAAAGTGCGGCGGACATCACACTGACACGGCGCGACCAACGGCAGGCGGCCAAATTCTTTGATGATCCACAGCGCGCTCAAGACGTGCGCCAATCAGACCGCAGCACACACGAAAGTTTTTGGCAAAAATACAAACGCTTTGGCGAAACGGCTGAGGCGTACTGCTCATAAAGCACCAGCACCCCTCTTACGTAATGGCAAAAGGCGGACCGCACAGGCCCGCCTTTTTTATTTAGTCAGTAACCGTACCGCGATGGGCTTAATGGTTGTGACCCGAATGACCCGCACCATGGGCATCTGGATCCGGTTTGCGGTTCAAATCTACCGGCACTTCGATTATCACATCACCCGCATTTTCAAACGATAGCGTGACCTCAATCAAGTCCCCATCGTTCAACGAGCGGTTCAGCCCCATGAACATCACGTGCATTCCGCCGCGTTTTAGCAAGACCGTTTCATCCGCTTCCAACGGGATGCCATCTTCCAATTCGGTCATACGCATCACCCCGTCTTTTTCGATGTGAGTGTGCAATTCCACGCGGGCTGCCACGTCGCTGCTGGCTGCCACCAACCGGTCAGCTGTTTCGCTGTGGTTTGTGATTTCCATGAACGCAGCGCCCGCCTTGGCATTTGGTGAAGCCGCAAGAGCATAGGCATCCTCAATCATCATATGCGCGTGCGAGGCGGTCGCCATCAAAGACAGCAGAGCTGTGGTCAAAAGTGTCTTTTTCATTTCAGTCGTCCTTATAGATGTAAATTTGCTGGAAAATTCACACCACAAAAGGCGGGCCGCGGGTCCTGTTCCGTTTAGGGGCCACTTTTGAAACCGCTAGTGGCCGCACGGCGACTACTTTGACGGGCCAAACGTCAGCGTTAAAACCTACCTCAGGCGCAACCGGTATGCTGGCCGCACTTAGCTGGACGCAATCAGGGCATACATCACGAACGCTTACTTCGTTGCCGTGCGCATCCACATTCACAACGCGAAGTGTCTGACCCGAGCAAATGACGAATTGATCCGCGACAATCATACGACCATGCGCAAAGGCACTGCTTTGGGCAGCGACCAGCAGCAGCAGGCTCAACAAAAGGGCGGAAATAGGTCTCATAAGGTGGTGAATAGCAATGTTGGACTGCCCTCAAAAGGGGCAAAAGCGCACATCGCAGGCAGTAACAGTACAATCGAGATCTTGCATGTTCAGGCAATGGCGCAAAGAAAAAGCCCCGCATGGAACCCATGCGAGGCTAAATTCATCAAAATAAATAGCTTAGGCTGCTGCCGTGGCTTTCATGATTTCTTTTTTGAGCTTCAACGCGCTTGCAGAAAGCTCAGCGTCTTTTGCTTTTGCCATGAACGCATCCAGACCACCGCGGTGATCAACGGTGCGCAGAGCAGCAGCGCTGACGCGGAATTTGAAGTCGCGACCAAGTGTTTCAGAGCGCAGTGTCACGTCCTGAAGGTTTGGAAGGAACCGACGACGCGTACGGTTTTTGGCGTGGCTGACGTTGTTGCCAGTCATCGGGCCTTTAGCTGTGAATTCGCAAACGCGAGACATGGGATATCCCCTTCTTAAACGGATAAGACCCGCGCATGGCAGCGGGCCGTCAAATTCGATTGGCTTGCAATAAAAGCCTGCGACCCAAGCGTCAAGACTTGAATCCACCCTTTACCCCGAATGTGGTGGCTTATTTCGCCCAAGCTACGCTAGGTTTTGCGAAAGCTGGCCAGAATCTGTGCAGCGGCGCGCACCGGTGTGCGGGTTCCTTGGTGAATCGCTTCACGCGCCTCTTCAACAATTTGGGCTGATTTTGGGTCAGAGTGTAAAAGTTCAAGCAAGCCAAAATGCAACTCTTGGTCGAACCACCGCTGATCTTGGTCCTGACGCCGCGTTTGCCAAAATCCAGACTGCTGCCTGAAATCGCTCAGGGCTTTGATATCGGCCCAGACCTCATCTAATCCATGGGCGGTAAGTGCTGACACCATCGAAGCTTTAGGAAATCCAACTGGGTCCCCACTTCGCTTGCGCAAAAGCCGAAGCGCGCCCGCATAATCTGCGCAGGTGCGGGTCGCTGCCGCCTTCAAATCACCGTCGGCTTTATTCACAATCACCAGATCAGCAATTTCCATGATGCCGCGCTTTACGCCCTGCAATTCATCGCCCCCCGCTGGTGCCATCAAAAGCGCAAACACATCCGATATATCCGCGACCATCGTCTCGGATTGCCCGACGCCTACTGTCTCGATCAACACCACATCAAAGCCCGCAGCCTCGCATAATCGCACAACCTCGCGGGTGCGGCGCGCAACACCACCCAATTGGGTTTGGCTCGGCGAAGGGCGGATAAAGGCGTTCGGATCACGGGACAATTGCTCCATGCGGGTCTTGTCGCCAAGAATCGAACCGCCTGACCGCGCCGAGCTGGGATCAACCGCAAGCACAGCCACACGCAAACCCTGCGCCGTTAAATGCAAGCCGAAGCTTTCGATGAAGGTCGACTTGCCGACACCAGGCGTGCCCGACAAACCAATGCGCAGCGCTTGGCGGTCACGAGGCAGTTGCGCCATCAACTCCGAAGCCGCATCGCGGTCCTGCACCCGTGTGCTTTCAACCAGCGTAATCGCCCGCGCCAACGCGCGCCGATTGCCTTTGGGAAGTTCAGCTATCAAATCCATACGCCGTTCATGGCCCGACGCGCCGCCTATGTCTAGCGCCTGCCAACACTGCGGCCCACGCGAGTTTGAGGTTGTGGCCCCACCGCCCTGCCCCGTAAACCAGTCTGCATGAGACTACCCATCGAAGACGTTATCAGCGATGTGATCGCCGCCATCGCACAGCACGGCCAGCTTGTTTTGCAGGCGCCCCCCGGGGCGGGCAAGACCACGCGGGTTCCCTTGGCCCTGTTGCAACGCGGTGCGTTTGAGGGAAAGCTCATCATGCTTGAACCCCGCCGCCTTGCCGCCCGCGCCGCCGCAGAGCGTATGGCAGACACCCTTGGCGAACCCGTGGGCGAGCAGGTCGGCTACAGGATGCGCGGCGAGGCAAAAGCAGGCCCGAACACCCGTATCGAAGTGGTGACAGAGGGTATTCTAACCCGCATGATCCAATCAGACCCCAGCCTTGAGGGCGTTGGCGCGCTGATCTTCGATGAATTCCACGAGCGGTCTCTCAACGCGGACCTTGGCTTGGCCCTTGCGCACGAAAGCCGCACGGCACTACGGCCAGACCTCAAACTGGTCGTGATGTCTGCCACGCTTGATGCAGAGCCCGTGGCAAAAATGCTGGGCGCACCGATCATTACCTCGCAAGGGCGCGCCTTTGACGTGGAAAATCGTTGGCTGGGTGCCCCGCTGAAGAAAGACAAAAAGCTTGAGCTGGCCTGTGCTGATCTAATCGTGCAGGCGGTGACCGAGCAACCTGAGGGCGGTGTGCTAGTGTTTTTGCCCGGTCAGGGCGAGATCACACGCGTCGCCCGCGCCCTTGAAGGCCGGTTGGACAAAAGCTGTGCGGTGCACAAACTTTACGGGGCAATGGATTTCAAAGCGCAGCGCGCCGCAATCATGCCCGCCGAAACAGGGCGCAAGATTGTGCTGGCAACGTCCATTGCAGAAACGTCGCTGACCATCGAAGACGTGCGCACGGTTGTTGATGCAGGCCGCTCAAGGCGCGCACGTTTTGACCCCGCGTCTGGCATGTCGCGATTGGTGACCGAGCGCGTCACACGGGCCGAAGCCACACAACGGGCCGGCCGTGCGGGACGCGTCGCCGAAGGGGTGGCCTACAAACTTTGGACCAAAGGGGAGCACGGCGCGCTTGCTGGGTTTCCGCCTGCTGAAATTGAAGCCGCCGATCTTGCTGGCCTCGCTCTTGAGTTGGCCGCGTGGGGGTCATCCCCCGAAGATATGGCTTTTCTCACGCCGCCCCCTCAGGGTGCGCTTGCCGAAGCACAGGCTCTTTTGACATCGCTTGGCGCCCTAAAAAGCGGACGGATTACAGATCATGGCCGCGCGCTGTTGCGTCTACCAGTGCACCCGCGGCTGGCCCATATGGTGGCGCGCGCGGGCAAAGGTGCAGCGCCCATTGCTGCACTACTATCAGGGCGCGATATACTGATGAACGGTTTTAATGGTGCGGGCGCTGACCTTACTCTACGCATTCGCGCACTAAGCGACCCCAAAGGATCAGACGCCCGAACTGTTAACCAAAGCGCGCTGGCCACCGCACGGCTTGAGGCCAAACGCCTTGCGCGGCTTGCGGGTCCGGATCAAGGGCTGTCGGCTGCGCAAATGGCCGCACTCGCCTATCCCGATCGCATCGGCCTGCGGCGTGCGGGGCAAGCCCACAGGTTTGTCTTGTCTGGTGGCAAGGGCGCTGTTGTTTCTGACAGTGACCCCATCGGCACACAGAGGCTGATCGTGGTGACAGATACCGATGGTAACCCGCGCGATGCAAAGACACGCCAAGCCATTGCGATCAGCGAAAGCGAACTGCGCGCAATCATGCCCGAGCAATTCGTGTGGCATACAGTGTGTGAGTGGTCCCGCAGAGAAAGCCGCGTGATGGCGCGCGAACAACTGAGACTTGGGGCCTGTATCCTTGAGGATCGCGCTTGGAAAAACGCAGACGTGGCACAGATGAACCGCGCGATGTGCGACGGTATTCGAATGATCGGTCTGAACCTGCCCGCAGCTGCGAAGCGGTTTCAAGCCCGCGTGATTTTGGCCCGCGAAAATAGCGAGAGCGCATTTCCAGACCTGAGTGACAGCGCCTTGCTCGGCACCCTTGAGGACTGGCTTGCTCCTTACCTTGGCAGCGTGCGCACAAGTGCGGATTGGAAGGGGTTTGACCCGCTTGAAGCATTGCGGAATTGTTTGAATTGGGAGCAAACCCAAGCGCTTGACCAGCTTGTACCGTCGCATTTCACAACGCCGCTTGGTGACCGCCGGCCCATCGATTATTCGCAGGCTGATCCGGAAATTGAAGTCAGGCTGCAAGAGTTGTTCGGTGTTACTAAACATCCAACTGTCGGCGGCAAGCCTCTAAAGGTGACTGTCTTGTCACCTGCGCGAAAACCTTTGCAAACCACAATGGATATTCCGGGGTTTTGGGCAGGCTCCTACGCGGATGTCCGTAAAGACATGCGCGCAAGATATCCCAAACATCCGTGGCCCGAAGACCCGACCCAAGCAGAGCCAACCCTGCGCGCAAAGCCTCGCAAAAGGTAAGCGACGCCGCTTACCCTTGCATGCACCAGCGCATGACCGCTTTTTGCGCATGTAGCCGGTTTTCAGCCTCGTCAAAAATGACCGAATGCTTTCCGTCCATCACCGAAGATGTTGCTTCTTCCTCGCGGTGGGCAGGCAAGCAGTGCATGAACAATGCATCGTCTTTAGCATGTGACATCAACGCATCGTTAACCTGATACCCGCGCAACTGATTGTGGCGGCGTTCTTTTGTGGTTTGGCTGTCATGCATCGAAACCCATGTGTCAGCCACCACCAAATCGGCGCCTTGAACCGCTTCAATCGGGTCGCGAATGATCTCAACCGTGCTGCCATTGGCGCGCGCAAGATCAACAAACTCAGCCTCAGGATCAAGCGGCTCAGGGCCCGTGAAAGTAAGGTCAAATCCGAATTGACCTGCCGCGTGCAAGAACGATGCGCAAACGTTATTTCCGTCACCACACCAGACGACTTTCTTACCTTTGATGGAGCCGCGATGCTCTTCAAATGTTTGGATATCTGCCATGATCTGGCAGGGGTGTGTCCGGTTTGTAAGCCCGTTTATCACGGGAACACTGGCGTGCTCGGCCAACTCCAAAAGGGTTGTTTCCTCAAACGTGCGGATCATAATCATGTCGACGTAACGGGACAAAACACGCGCGGTATCCGCGATGCTTTCACCATGACCAAGCTGCATATCCGTCCCTGACAGCACCATTGTTTGGCCGCCCATTTGGCGCACGCCTACGTCAAAGCTGACACGGGTCCGTGTTGATGGCTTTTCAAAAATCAACGCCACCATCCGGTCTTTGAGGGGCAAATCCTGATCAGGTGCGGCTTTGGGCAGCCCAGCGCGCGCCGATTTCACCGATTTTGCGCCGTCGATCATCACGCGCAAATCTTCAACGGATGTTTTGTGGATATCAAGAAAGTGGTTCATGGGTTTTCCCCTTGTAAGTGGCGAAACGGGGGCGCTGCCCCCGGTCCCCCGGGATATATTTGAAAACAAAAGAAGCTAGGCCGACAGACTGGCCGCTACGCGATCAAGGCGTGCGACGGCATCCTTAAGCTCTGTGTCAGTTACGGTTAACGCCGGAAGAAGTCGCAATGTGTTGTCGCCTGCTGGCACCACCAAAAGCTCTTGGGCGTAGCTGGCGCTAAGCACATCACCAACAGGCAATCGACATTTAAGACCCGCCATGAGGCCTGCCCCACGCGCCAGTTCAAAAACAGCGCTATGTTTCGCCACAAGATCATCAAGCAAGCTCTTCAGAAGGGTACCTTTGCGCTCTACGTCATCAAGAAAGTCGCTTTGCGCGATAATATCCATCACAGCATTGCCGACCGCACACCCAAGCGGGTTGCCACCGTACGTGCTGCCGTGGGTTCCCGCACTCATGCCGCTTGCTGCATTTTCCGTCGCCAGCACACAGCCCAGCGGAAATCCGGAACCGATACCTTTTGCGACCATCATGATATCAGGTGAAATACCGGACCATTCATGCGCAAAAAGCTTACCAGTACGACCGACACCGCATTGGACTTCGTCCAAAATAAGCAACGTACCAGTGGCATCGCACAGGTCACGCAGGCCCTTTAGGCATTGTTCAGGGACCGGAATGATCCCGCCCTCACCCAAAACAGGCTCAACGATTACGGCACATGTCTTGTCTGTAATTGCCGCGCGTAAGCCGTCATGATCGCCAATGTCCAAGTGGGTAAATCCTGGCAAAAGAGGACCGAAGCCTTCGGTCATTTTTGCAGAACCTGCTGCCGCGATGCCAGCGCTTGAGCGGCCATGAAAAGAGCCGTTGAACGCAATGATTTCTGTCCGATCCTCACCACGGGCGTGAAAATACTTACGGGCCATTTTGACAGCCAGCTCACAGCTTTCGGTTCCTGAGTTCGTGAAGAAAACAGTGTCCGCGAATGTATGCGCAACAAGCTTATCGGCGAGGGTCTGCTGCCCCTCGATCTGATACAGGTTTGATGTGTGCCACAGGTTTTCAGCCTGATTACAAAGCGCTGAAACAACCGCTGGATGGCCGTGTCCCAAAGACATCACCGCAATACCCGCCGCCATATCCAAAAAGCGTCGGCCGTCAGCTTCCACTAACCAAGAGCCTTCACCTTTGACAAACGTCAAAGGGGCACGATTATAGGTGGGAAGAATAGACGGGATCATAGCATAGCGTCCTTTTGAATTATGCGAGTGCCAAGGGATGGGCTAAGCCCGCGAACCTGTCAAGTTAGACATGATTAATGCAGGCTATCCTACGCAGATCTGAGTAAAACTTAGGCAAACGATTTCTTAATCAATGGCATGCTATCGAGGCGCATGACGTATTTCATCGCGACCTTTGTTGGAATTTGTTTCGCCTTGTGGGTGCGCCGCCGCGGCATGATGCGCGCGGCCCTGCATCAAAGTGCCCCTTATGATCCGGACCCCCGTGAACTGCCTCGCTCTGCAGACCGGCCTGTAGCCACCGTGCGCGTGGGAAAAGGCACGGTTGGTCCCTCCGTTGCGACACCTCGTGCAAACAATCCGAGACAGCCAAACAAAAATGTGGACAGGTCTGGCAAAAAGCGACAAGCCCCATGGCATGACATCAAACACATCCCCAAGCGCAAATCAGGTCATCCCTCCCCCCCTTCCTGAGGTGAATGGCTCAAACTTGGTGGCTGTTGTTTTGATGATAACGGCCACGATGTTTATAGCGGCAACCACCGTGCTGGCCAAAGCGCTTGGAACAACTTCTCTTGGGGCACCACTGCACCCGGTACAAATTACCCATGGTCGTTTTGTGTTTGCATTCTTGGCACTTTGCATGACGTTGCCGGCATTTTGGCAGCACCTAAACACAAAGCCAAACATTGGACTTCACATTGGCCGGACCAGCCTTGGTGGCAGTGGGGTGTGCCTGATGTTTGCTGCTGTTGCCTATATCCCACTCTCGGACGCGACGGCCATTAGCTTCCTCAACCCAGTGTTTGGTATGGCTTTGGCCGCGTTACTACTGGGTGAAAAAGTTGGGCCATGGCGTTGGAGTGCGGCAGCAATCGCCCTTACCGGCGCGTTCATATTGTTACGCCCGGGACCGGATAGTTTTCAGCCAGCTGCACTTTTGGCGCTTGGGGCCGCGTTTTTTCTGGGTGTTGAATTGATTTTCATCAAACGGCTGTCGGGACGCGAGCCGATGTTTCAAATTCTGCTGACCAATAATTTTATCGGATGCATCGTAGCATCAGTTGCAGTCATCGCGTTTTGGCAGCCGCCAACAGTCCAGCAATGGATTGCGCTTGCAGCGCTTGGCGCACTTATGGCCTGCGCCCAGACATGTTTTGTGAACGCTATGAAGCGCGCAGAGGCCAGCTTCATTGTTGTGTTCAGCTACAGCACACTGGTTTTTGCAACCATTTACGACTTGGTAATTTTCGACGTCATGCCGGACGCAATCTCAATCCTAGGTGCCATCACAATTCTTACGGGCGCGCTTCTTTTGGCATGGCGCGAAGGCCGGGCTAAGCTTTGATCCGGTAGCCCGTACGAAACCACCACCAACAGACACCTAAAATAAGGGCAGTCGTTGCCAAACATACGCCAAGACCAAGCCAAGGGGAGCTGTCAGAAATACCCAACACACCGTATCTGACACCATCGATTAGGTAGAAAAACGGATTTGCGTGGCTTAACACATACATCACCCGTGGCAGGTCACTGACCGAATAGAAAGTACCGGACAAGAACGCCAACGGCGTCACAATGAAATTGGTGATCGCTGCCATTTGATCAAATTTGTTGGCGAAAGTACCGGCGATAATGCCAAGACCGCCCATCAAAGCACCGCCCAGCACAACGAACATCAAAGCCCAAAGCGGGTGCGCAGGCCACACGCCAAAATACCCAAGACCCACAATAGCAATGCAAACCGCTACGATCAGCCCGCGCACGACCGCACCAGCCACATACCCCAACACCATCTCTGCCGCAGACAGTGGCGGCATCAAGGTATCAACAATATTTCCCTGAACTTTCGCCACCAAGATTGAACTTGATGTATTTGCAAATGCATTTTGGATCACGGTCATCATCAAAACACCCGGCGTGATAAACACCATGAAGGGCATTCCCATCACGTCCCCGCGCCGTGGCCCCACCGCCAAGTTGAACACCAATAAAAACAGGCCTGCCGTGATCATTGGGGCCATCAAAGTCTGGGTCCAAACGTTCAAAAAGCGCCGAATTTCGCGTTCAGCCAACGTGCGCGTACCGAGCCAATTGACCCGTCCAAAACGGCGTGCGCCCATCTGCCCTAAACTCAGGTTGCGATCAGTCATTGAAAAGGCACCTTGGTTGGTTGTATCTGCTGGTCTGCCTGACTAGAATAGTGCTGTGGCAGAGAACTCAAGCCCCTCCCTAACGGGCTCTAACATAAAGTGGAACATTGAATGTCCTGGACCGATGAACGCGTCGAAATCCTGAAGAAAATGTGGGGCGAGGGACAATCGGCCAGCCAAATCGCAAAAGAGCTTGGCGGCGTGACCCGTAACGCTGTTATTGGCAAGGTGCACCGCCTTGGCCTGTCAAATCGTGCAGGGAGTGCAGGTGCGAAAGCCGCCGCAAAAGAAAAAGCGCCCAAAGCGGAGGCCAAGAAACCCGCGCCGGCGCCCGCAGCGAAACCACAACCAAAGACCGAGAGTGCTGCACCGCCCCCGCAGCCCAAAGTTGCTGGTCGCCGTGCAATTATTCCCGCAGGTCAGCCCTTACCACCTCAGCCGTCCGCGAATGAGATTAGCCCAGAGGCTCTCGCCAAGGTCAACGAAATCGAGAAAAAATCCAAGAAGATTGGCTTGATGGAATTGACCGAACGCACGTGCAAGTGGCCGGTTGGTGACCCTGCGACCGAAGATTTCTGGTTCTGCGGACTTCCCGTGAAAGCCGGCAAGCCCTACTGCGAGGCGCACGTCGGCGTAGCATTTCAACCCATGTCATCGCGCCGCGATCGCCGTCGGTAATATAATGTGCCCCGTGGCACATGCCTCCGGCGGGGATATTTTTGAACAAAAGAACACGAAAGACCAAAGGGCGGCGCGTTTCACAAGGACGCGCCTCTTTTTATGAAAGAGCGTCAAATGGCTGAGAACCCTCCAAACATTCGTCCCGATCTGGCGCCACAAGCGCGCTTTGGTGAGCAACCACGCAGTGGCCAGCCTACCCTTGGAATGGTGTCTCTTGGCTGTCCGAAAGCGCTGGTTGATAGTGAACGGATCCTTACTCGCCTGCGTGCAGAAGGTTATGCCATCAGTCCTGATTATACCGGTGCGGATGCTGTCATTGTGAACACCTGTGGTTTTCTAGACAGCGCCAAGGCCGAAAGCCTTGATGCCATCGGCGAGGCATTGGTTGAAAACGGTAAGGTGATTGTCACCGGCTGTTTGGGCGCGGAGCCCGATTATATCCGCGAACATCACCCCAATATTTTAGCCGTCACTGGCCCCCATCAGTATGAACAGGTTCTGGACGCAGTTCATGCGGCTGTGCCACCCGCGCCTGATCCCTTCATTGATCTGCTGCCCGCGACCGGCGTCAGCCTGACACCGCGCCACTACAGCTACCTGAAAATTTCCGAAGGCTGTAACCACAAGTGTAAGTTCTGCATCATCCCTGACATGCGCGGTCGCCTTGTAAGCCGCCCTGCCCATGCGGTGATCCGTGAGGCCGAAAAGCTGGTCGATGCAGGAGTACGTGAACTACTGGTCATTAGTCAGGACACATCGGCCTACGGCGTTGACATAAAACATTCCGAAGATCGCGGTCACCGCGCGCATATCACTGATTTAGCCCGTGATTTGGGAACACTTGGCGCGTGGATCCGTCTGCATTATGTCTATCCGTACCCACACGTGCGCGACATGATCCCCTTGATGGCGGACCCTACAAGTGGTGTTCTGCCCTATCTTGATATTCCGTTTCAGCATGCGCACCCTGATGTTCTAAAACGCATGGCGCGTCCCGCTGCGGCCTCAAAAACCTTAGACGAAATCGCAGCTTGGCGGGCGACCTGCCCCGACATCACGCTGCGCTCTACGTTTATTGTGGGCTATCCGGGCGAGACCGAGGCCGAGTTCCAGACGTTGCTCGATTGGCTTGATGAAGCACAGCTCGATCGTGTCGGATGTTTTCAATATGAAAACGTGGACGGTGCGCGATCAAACGCGTTGCCAGACCATGTGCCGGCAGAAGTTAAACAAGACCGCTGGAACCGTTTCATGGAAAAAGCCCAAGCCATTTCCGCCCAAAAGCTTGCCGCAAAAGTGGGGCACACAATGGATGTGATCATTGATGACATCGATGAGGACGGCGTGGCCACATGCCGGACCAAAGCCGATGCCCCCGAGATTGATGGCAACCTTTTCATCGACGAAAACACCAGCGACCTACAAGTTGGCGAAATCGTATCCGTGACCGTGGATGAGGCGTCTGAGTACGACCTTTGGGGTGCTGTGAACACACGCTAAGTCAGCCACACCTTACAGTTTAGCGGCGGTATCACGCACGGCCTTAACACGGTCCGCGTTCGGCGGGTGCGTTCCCAAAAAGCGGTCCCCCGGGTCAGGAATGCGCGTGAAAAACTTAGAGCCAAGCACAGGGTCATACCCCGCACGTGCAGTGATCGCTGTGCCCAGACGGTCTGCTTCCAACTCAAAATCTTTGGAATAGCTGCGCGCGCCCACAGCCGCCCCAAGTTCCTGAGCCGTTTGAACACCAATGGCACCCGCGCCCGTCAGGGTAGCCAAGTTACCCAAAAGCACCGCTCCCGCGATGGCATTGGTGCGCTGTCGTACCAGATGGTTTTTGATGTGATGCGCCGCTTCATGCCCCAAGACAAAGGCAATCTCATCATCATTATGGGCACGGGCCAACAGGGACGCCGTAAACACAATGACAGGTCTGCCTGAGCGCTCAAGAGTTTGAAACGCATTCGGCGGCTTGCGCGGATTGTCATCAAGCAGGATTTTGAAATCGCAATTCAGTCCCTTGGTGGAACGCGCGCACATCCGTTCTGCAACAGGTTCAACCCGCGCTACCGCGCGCGCAAACGCTTGTGTGCCCGCGCGCAACCCAAGGGCTGAGCCATCATTGCTTTGAGCAGTTTGCGCAGGAATACCTTCGGAAGTGGGCTTACTACTATCTACCCCAGACGGTTGGCACGCAGCCAAAAACATAAGTGCAAAAACCAACCAAACACGCATACTCAAACGTCCTTTACGTCCCAAAACTGTCCCGCCCATTATCAGCAGCGCCACAAAAAGAGCCAGCCCCTTTCGCCGCACCCCCTGTCAAAACCAAAAGCCAAGACTACCTACGAAATATGGAAAAGACAGAGATCATATACAACGGCTCGTGCCCAATTTGCTCGCGCGAGGTCAACGGATACGCCCGCTATGCGCAAGCTAAGGCCCTGCCGCTGACATTCACGGACCTGACGGCGACGGACCTTGATGCCCTTGGCTTGACACCTGATGAAGCGGCCAAGCGCCTTCATGTGCTGCATGAGGGAAAACTTGTGGCCGGTGTGGATGCCTTTGTTATTTTGTGGGGGGAAATGCCGCGTTTCCGCTGGCTTGCACGTTTGGTGGCCCTGCCCGTCATCCACCCAATAGCAGTTTTTGTCTATGATCGGATACTCGCACCACTGCTGTTCGGCATGCACAAAAGGCGCCAAGCGCGCGCTGCATCTTGAACCTACGCGCGCAAACCGCAACATAGGGGCGAAGGCGCTATAAAGGATCCGTCATGCCCGCACCGAACACCGCCGCTTTGGCTTTTTTGCAATCGCGCCGCTCACGTCCAGCAAAGACCCTTACCACTCCGGTTCCCGGCGACGATAATCTGCGCGCCCTTTTGACCATCGCTGCGCGCACGCCCGATCATGGCAAGCTTGAGCCGTGGCGCTTTATCGTGTTGCAGCGGCCCGCATTGCTGCGCCTCGCGGCCGAGGTTGAAAAATTTGTAAGCGCGCGCACCGATGACACCGCCATCATTGCCAAACAAACCGCGCAATATGCAAATGCGCATCTTGCAGTAGCTGTTGTTGAAAGCCCCAAACCATCCCCAAAAATTCCGCCTCTGGAGCAAACCTATTCAGCGGGTGCTGTTTGTCTGGCGCTGCTCAATGGTGCGCTTGCATCTGGCTGGGGGGCAAACTGGCTGTCGGGGCCGGCCAGTCATGACGCAGAGTTTACGCAGACACATCTGGGGCTTGCACCACACGAGCGCATCGCGGGGTTGATCCATTTGGGCACAGAAACCAATCCACCACCCGAACGCCCGCGTCCCGACGTGGACAGCATAACCACTTGGGTCGCATCGTGATCCTTCAGGCGGTGCTACTTGCTGCGGCGCAATTCTCTGATCCTGCTTTTTGGAGCGTTGCTGCCAAAGCGATTGCTCTCACGATTGTGACACTCATTGGCCTTGGGGCGGCTGTGATCTGGGGCATCGGCTGGCTGCTACCTGATCAGATCAACCTTCCGTGGATCGGCACGGTTACGTGGGTGGAAAACGCCATTAGCTGGGCAGCGGTCCCATTGATGGCGGTCCTGTCAGTGTTTCTGATGGTGCCTGTTGCATCCGCAGTGACAGGGCTTTTTCTTGAGGATGTTGCCGATGCTGTTGAGGCCCGCCACTTCCCACATTTACCCCCTGCGACAGCCCTCGGGATTGCACAAACACTGCGGGACTCGCTTGGGTTTTTAACCGTGATGGCAGGCGCTAATCTTCTGGCCTTAGTGCTATATCTGATCTTTTTGCCCTTCGCACCGCTAATCTTTTGGGGACTAAACGGCTTTTTACTGGGGCGGGAATATTTCCAACTTGTGGCCGCGCGGCGTGTCGGTCTCAAAGAAGCAAAGCAACTGCGGCGCAAACATGCGCTTAGAATTTGGCTGGCAGGCGGTGTGATGGCCGTTGTCTTATCCGTGCCAATGTTGAACTTACTGGTCCCAATTCTGGGCGCAGCGACCTTTACAAACCTTTTTCACACCCTGCAAAGCCGCGCTTAGCCCGCCGCTTGTGGCAAGCCGGATCCGGGCCCCATACGGTTGAACATATCGATGCTTTCAACTGTCAAAAGACCCGACACCAACGTGCTCGCAATGACAATCCACAGGCCAATCGCCCAATAAGTCGTGATCTTGGCTTTCCGTTTAATCTGCGCATCCGCCGGCGAAGAGGCATGTGTGCCAGGCACGATTTCGCCTGTGTCGCCTTGGGTAACCATGCGCAAAGGCAGCACGCAAAAAAATACCATGAACCAGATCACGGCAAACAAAACGATAGCAGAGGTGATGGACATGGGCAGGCCTTTCTAAATCACTTAGACTTGTTCTAGCTCGACAAGGCAGCCGTTAAAGTCTTTGGGGTGCAAAAACAAAACCGGCTTTCCGTGTGCGCCAATTTTCGGCTCACCTGTGCCCAGAACACGCATGCCATCTGCTTTTAGTCTGTCACGGGCGACCAAGATATCGTCGACTTCATAACACATGTGATGGATGCCCCCGACGGGATTTTTGTCCAAAAACCCTCTGATCGGACTATCTTCGCCCAAGGGATACAGCAACTCCACTTTGGTGTTCGGCAGCTCGATGAACACAACAGTCACCCCGTGATCCGGCTCATCCTGCGGCGCGCCTACATTGGCGCCAAGCGTATTGCGGTATTGATCGCACGCAGCCCCAAGGTCAGGAACGGCGATGGCGATATGGTTCAGGCGGCCAATCATAGTGGGGTCTCCAGTCAGTATTTGGCCTGTTTATGGGCGGATGAGCCGCCAGAAACAAGTCATCACAAGCGCGGCACATTAACCCGCTGTTAGGCATGCGCCCGTATTTCTGAAGGCGTAAATCGTTCAACAGTAACCGCAGCGGAGCACTGCCATGCCCAGCCTTGATGACTATCTCACCACCCCCAAAGCCACCAACGACCGCCCTCTTCTGGGGCAAACCATTCTTGTTGTCGAAGACAGCCGCTACGCCTGTGAGGCCCTTCGGTTGATGTGCCTGCGTTCAGGCGCGCGCATCAGGATGGCGGATTGCCTGACTTCAGCGCGCCGCCATCTTAAAGTTTACAGACCATCGGTGATCGTCATTGATATCGGCCTTCCCGATGGAAGCGGTGCCGACCTGCTTGAAGATCTGGCGAATGCGAGCCCACGCGTGGATGTCATTTTGGGCACCAGCGGTGATCCAAACGGCCAAGATATGGCTCTGGCAGCGGGTGCGGATGGCTTTTTGGAAAAACCGCTGACCAGTCTTGCAGCCTTTCAAGACGCGGTGCTCAGCCACTTGCCCGATGACAGGCGCCCCTCTGGTCCGCGCAGTGTAAATGATGAAATTATCGTACCCGACAGGATTGCTTACCAGAATGATATGGCGCACATCGCTGATGTACTTGGTGCTGAGACGGACGCGCGTGTGCTCGACTACATCACACAATTCACCGGAGGCGTGGCACGCACGGCCTCGGACCGCGAGCTTAGCATTGCTGTGGATAATTTGATCGACGCACGTACCGAGGGTCACCACCTCCCAAACGCGATCGCGGCTCTTTCGGGACTTGTCCAAGACCGCCTCAACGCGCGCGCCGTAATTTAGCGCGGCAAAAAGATGTAACTGAAACGTAAATTCATCTTATCGGCACGAGGACACCAAACACCTGCCACATTTACGCAGCAAACGTATCAGCATGATGGTTGTTTAATTGTGGGGTGTTCAAGATGGAAAGACTGGCACAAAAGTTGTGGGCAAACGCAGATACGCGCTCAAAGGGGACTGTGGATTGGATCGTGTTAACCACGGGCGCCACATTCTTGGCCGTTGGCATCCTTGCCTCACTTATTGGCGCGTCCACAGATTTCGCCCGTGACACCGTGATCGAGACAGACCCAAGCTTTACCCAGCCAATTTAGCAAAAAGCCACACAACATTCGGGCGTGCCTTTGCGGGTTAGGTCCAGCCAGAATAATTTCTAAAGAGCAGGATCTCGGCTTACCAAAACTGGCGCGGTCAGGTCGCGTAACGGTTTAATCTGATGACCGTCCGCATCAAAGTTGTCCGCATTAAGCCAAGTCTCGAATGCATCGCGCAACTGTGGCCATTCACCGTCAATCATCGCGTACCAAACCGTATCGCGGTTGCGGCCTTTGACGACAACTGCTTGGCGGAAAATGCCTTCATAGGAAAAGCCAAACCTTTCCGCAGCGCGGCGTGATCCGAGGTTGCGGCTGTTGCACTTCCATTCAAACCGGCGATAGCCAGCCTCAAACGCCCATTTGATCAACAGATACACTGCTTCTGTCGCTTCACGGGTGCGTTGCAATCTTGGCGCAAACGTCACCCAACCGACTTCGGCAACGCCGTTCTTGGGATCGATACGCATCAATGACAAAGTACCGCCAAGACGCCCATCTTCCATACGCACAGCAAAATGCAGCGGGTCATTAGTGATACGGGCGGCATCAAGCCACGCCCGATACTGGCTTCCTGCGAAGGGCCCAGTAGGCAACCAGTCCCACATCTTACCGCCAATGTCTTCGGAGAAGGCAGCAATCAAGCCGTCTTCATGATCGGTAGATAAAGGCTCAAGCGTAACGTAGCGCCCACGCAATTCTACCCGTTCAGGCAGAGCAACAGGGCGCCACGCGTCTAGGCTCATTCGGGATCAATCACACGCAGCGACAACTCGCGCAGCTGTTCGTTCATCGGATCGTTCGGCGCGCCCATCATCAGATCTTCGGCGCGTTGGTTCATCGGGAACATGATCACTTCACGAATGTTTGCCTCATCCGCCAAAAGCATCACAATCCGGTCGATACCCGCCGCACATCCACCGTGGGGAGGCGCGCCGTATTGGAACGCGTTAACCATGCCACCAAAACGTTTTTCGACTTCGTCTTTGCCGTAACCCGCAATCTCGAACGCTTTGAACATAATCTCTGGGCGGTGATTCCGGATCGCACCGGACACCAACTCATAGCCGTTACAGGCCAAGTCATATTGGTAGCCCAGCACATCTTCGGGATTGCCATCCAGTGCATCCATGCCGCCTTGGGGCATTGAGAACGGGTTGTGCTCAAAATCGATTTTGCCAGTTTCCTCATCACGCTCATAGATCGGGAAATCCACGATCCAA